>NZ_JBVVQY010000005.1:124883-160675 GCF_055811615.1 Mesorhizobium sp. WSM4807 | reverse complement strand
CCCACCAATGCTCCAAATTTGGTGTTCTTGTTTTGCTCCCCACATTTTGGTTTTCTATTCCCCCCCGCCACCCCCCCCCCGCCCCCCCCCCCCCCCGGGCGCCCCCGGCGGGGGGGGGGGCCTTCGGTCCTCTCGGCTGCAAGTTGCCGGAGGGGCCGCGCATCTTCTTCAGCCCAAAACCGACCCGCCAGAGAGTCTTGAGCCGGTTAATGCGCAGACTGGACACGATCCAGACCGTGGCGAAAAACAGTGCGGCATGCAGCGTCGAAACTTCGCCTGAAGTCATCTCCGCAAGCTTCGTCATCGGGTTGCCGGCGAAGGTGCCGACACCACCAATGATCGCTGCGGCTATGCTTATCCTAAAGAGCCAGGAGATCGCGTTCGATTGCATGTTCATCTTCGTTTGTGCCGGCTGTTTTCGTTGGGTCAACTCTGCGGGTGGCCTGTATCCGGCTCATGCCGCTAGAGTCCGCGCTTTGTTGCAGATTGGTTTCGAGCCAAGTCAAGTTTTCCTAGGAGCGAAAACCGCACTTTCGCTTGCAGATGGCAGTAGCTTTTTGCGGAATCCGGGCTCGATCAGCCGAGGCGTTGTGTCTTTGATTCACCCCTGCAAACCCCTCGGATGGGCTTCCGTCCGTTAACCAGAGGAAACAGATTCGAAACAGAAACGCCTGCCGTGCGAAATCAATTCGAAACGTGACCCAACGATAAGCCACTCATCGAATTGGAGCCGGCCGTGCCCGGCAGACAGGGGGATATCATGTACACTGGCATTTCCGCCAAGCTCATCAACATCGCCGCCGCCGTCACTGCGGGTACGGTTCTTCTGTTCGGCGCCGGCAACGGCGTTGCCCATGCCGCCAATCGGGCCGCCAATCAGATCGTGGCGCGGATTTCGCTTTCGCAGCAGACGATGGAAGTCCTGGTCGACGGGCGGCCGACCTTCGCGTGGAAAGTCTCGACCGGCGGCAAGGGGCATGTCACCCCGACCGGCTCGTTCAAGCCGACCCGCATGCACCAAATGTGGTATTCGAGGAAATACGACAACGCGCCGATGCCGCATTCGGTCTTCTTCAAGGGTGGCTACGCCGTGCATGCGACCAATTTCGTCAAGCGTCTCGGCCGCCCGGCCTCGCATGGCTGCGTGCGGCTGCATCCGGACAACGCCGCCGATTTCTACCAGCTTGTCGAGATTTTCGGTCCGGCCAACACCCGGATCGTCATCGTCAAATAGATAACCAAAGGCTATCCGCCTGCCGGGTATAAATATATTGCGGGTCGGATATCACTGCCCAAGAAAAAGGCCGGAAATTTCCGGCCTTTTTTGTCAATCAATCAACCGGGACCGGCATCAGCTTCGGATCCGGCTTCTCGGCGTGATGCGGCAGGTCCTTGCTGGCAATGAAGGTGTAGAACATCGGCACCACGAACAGGGTGAACATGGTCCCCACCAGAATGCCGTTGAAGATCACCAGGCCCATCGAATAGCGCGCCGCCGCACCCGCGCCGCTGGAGATGATCAGCGGCACCACGCCGAGCGCCATCGCCGCCGTCGTCATCAGGATCGGCCTTAGCCGTACCCTGGCCGAGGCGACGATCGCATCGCGCCGCCGCATCCCGTGGAGCTCGCGCTGCTGGTTGGCGAACTCAACAAGAAGAATGCCGTGCTTGGTGATCAAGCCGATCAGCGTGATCAGACCGACCTGCGTGTAGATATTGAGCGTTCCCAGCCCCAGATTGAGCGGCACGATCGCGCCGAAGATCGACAGCGGCACCGACATCATGATGATCAACGGATCGCGGAAGCTTTCGAACTGCGCCGCCAGCACCAGATAGATGACGAGAACGGCTGCCGCGAAGGCGATGATGATCGTGTAGCCCTGTTCCTTCTCCTGCCGCGACTGGCCGGTATAGTCGATGAAGAACGTCTCGGGCAGGCTTTCCCTGGCGATGTCCTCGATGGTCCTCAGCCCGTCGCCGGTGGTGACGGTTGGCAATGGCAGAGCGGAAATCGTGGCGGAGTTCAATTGGTTGAACTGCTCGATCACGGCCGGCGAGGCGTCGGTCGAGATCTTCACCACCGCCGAGAGCGGCAGCATCTCCCCCGACGCGCTGCGCACGAAATACTCGGCCAGCTTTTCAGGGTTGTCGCGGAAGTTCTGCGGTACCTGCGGGATGATGTCGTAGCTGTTGGATTCGCGGTCGAATTGCGCCACTTCGGCGCCACCGACCAAGAGGGTCAGCGTCCGGCCGATGTCGGCGATCGGCAGGTTGAGCGCCGCGGCGCGGTCGCGGTCGATCGTCACCGTCACTTGCGGCGCGTCGTAGGACATCGAGTTCTGCACGGCGAGGAAGCGACCGGAGGCCTGCGCCTTGTTCTTGATGTCCTCGGCCGCTTCGTACACCTGGGAGGCATCGCCGGTCGAGCGCACCACCATCGTGACCGGCAGGCCGCCGCCGGAGCCGGGCAGCGTCGGCGGGGCGAAGACGAAAGCCTCGACGCCCGCCACCTTGGCAAGGCGGGCGGTGATGTCTTCCTGAAGTTCCTTCGAGCTGCGCGCGCGCTCGGCCCAGTCTTTGAATGCGAAGCCGACGAAGGCGTTGTTCGTCGGGCCTTGGAACGCAACGGCGGAGAACCGCGCCCTGGTTTCGGGGATATCATTCATCAGCCCGAGAATCTGGTTCACATAGGTCTCGGTGTAGTCCGACGTGGCATAGCGCGGCGCATTCACAATAGACAGCAAGAAGCCCTGGTCTTCTTCCGGTGCCAGTTCGCTCGCGGTCTTGGTGAACATGAAGCCGGTCGTGGCCACCAGTGCGATGACGATCATCAGCGTCACCGGGCGATATTTCAACGAGCCGCTGACCAGCCGCTCATAGATGTTTTCGACGCGCCCGAACGTGTTGTCGACAATACGCTGGAAGCGGCTGTGCGAGCCGGCCCTCAGGATGCGTGCCGACATCATCGGCGTGACGGTGAGGGCAACGACACCCGAAAGCACCACCGAGCCGGCAAGCGTCACCGCGAATTCGCGAAACAGTGCGCCGGTCAGGCCGCCGGTGAAGGCCAGCGGCGCGAACACGGCGGCCAGCGTTATCGTCATGGCGATGACGGCGGACGAGATCTCCCGCATGCCGTTGAAGGCCGCCTGCATCGGCGACAAACCGTCTTCCTCCATGTGGCGGTGGATATTTTCCACCACCACGATAGCATCGTCGACGACGAGGCCGATCGCCAGCACCATGGCCAGCAACGACAAAAGATTGATCGAATAGCCCAGCGAAAACAGCAGGAAGCAGACGCCGATCAGTGACAGCGGAATGGTTACAATCGGCATCAGCACCGAGCGGAACGAGCCGAGGAAGAGCAGGATGACGACGATGACGATGGCGACCGCCTCGCCGATGGTCTTGAACACCTCCTCGATCGACGCGCTGATCTGCTCGGTCGAATCGTAGACGATCTCGATCGTCATGCCGAGCGGCAGCGTCTCCTGAATTGTCGGCACAATTTCGTGGATCGCCTCCGCCGTCGTCAGCGGATTGGCGGCCGGCGTCGGGAAGATGGCGAGAAAGATGCCGGGCTTGCCGTTGAAAGTGACCCTGGTGTCGGTGTTCGCCGCGGCGAGCTCGACGCGCGCCACGTCGCGCAGCCTCACCACGTTGCCGTCCTTCGATCGGAGCGGAAGAGCGGCGAAAGCTTCCGGCGTCTGCAGCGTCGAGCGAACGGTAATCGAGGAAGCGACGTATTCGTTTTCGGTGTTGCCGGGTGCTGACAGGAAATTCGATTCGTTGATGGCGGTCAGCACTTCCGCCGCCGTCACGCCGCGCGCCGCCAGTTTGATCGGGTCGATCCAGACGCGCATCGAATATTCGGCGGCCCCGAAGATCTGCACGTCGGCGACACCCTCGACCGTCGACATGCGCGGCCGCACGACGCGCTCGATATATTCGGTGAGCTGTTCCGGCGTCATGTTCGGATTCTGCATCGAGATATACATCATCGCGAACTGCTCGCCGGTGCCCTTGACGATCACCGGGTCTTCGGACTCGTCCGGCAGGTCGCCGCGCACGCCTTGTACCTTCGAGAGGACTTCGTTCAGCGCGACGTCGGGGTTGGAGCCGAGTTTCATCTGCACCGTCACGGTGCTGGAGGACGCCCGGCTCGCCGACGTGACATAATCGATGTTTTCGGTCGAAGCGACGGCACGGGCGATCGGCGCGGAAATGAACCCCTGGATCAGATCGGCGCTGGCGCCGGGATAGGCCGTGGTGATCGTGATGGCCGTTTCTTCAACCTCCGGATACTGCCGGATCGAGAGGCTGAAGATGCCCTGGAAACCCAGGAGCAGGATCATCAAGGCGAGCACGGTCGAAAGGACCGGACGGCGAATGAAGATGTCGGAGAAGCTCATTTCTGGGCTGCCTGCTGGTCTGCCGGCTTGGTCGGATCGATGGTGTTGTCGACGGCAACGGACATGCCGTTGGAAAGGCGGTTCTGGCCGGCGGTAACGACTTCGTCGCCGGGCGCGATGCCTTCCAGGATCTCAACCAGGCCGGCATTGCGGCGGCCTGGCTTGACGAACACCTGGGCAAGCACGAGCTGCGGTTTCTGTTCTTCCGCCGTCGGTTCGGCCGGCGTTGCCGCCGGTTCTTCCTCCGGTTTTGCCGCGCGCGCCTCGGCCGCGGATTTCGCAGTATCCGTGGCGGGCTTTTCTTCCGGCTTCGCAGGAGCAGCAGGGGCGGCGCCGTTGTCCGCGGCCTTTGCCGGACGCACCACAAAGACGAAGTCGCCGTACAGGCTGGAGGTCAGCGCGGTCTGCGGCACCGTCAGCACGTTGTTTTCCTCGGGCAGTTCGACGCGCACCTGCACGAACTGGCCAGGGGTCAGCTTGCCTTCGGGGTTGGCGACCTCGGCTCTGACCGTCACCAGCCGGCTGGTCGGGTCGATCTTCGGGTCGATACCGCGGATGGTGCCAGCGAACGGCAGCTCGCCGTCACCAACGCCAAGCCGTACCTTCTGGCCGATCTTGAGCAGCGGAAGCTGCTGTTCGGGAACCGAGAAATCGGCCCGCATCGTCTCCAGATCCTGCAGGGTGACTACGGAAGTACCGGGTGAGAGATACTGGCCGAGATCGATCCTGGGGATACCCACGGTGCCGCTGAAGGGCGCTGTCAGCAGCTTCTGCTCGAGCACCGCCTGCAGCCTGTTGACCCGCGAAGCGGAAGCCAATGCGGCTGCCCGCGCCGTATCGAGCGTCGATTCCGAGCCGACATCGCGTTTCTGCAATTCAAGGGCGCGTGTCAACGCCGTCTGGTCGAGCGCTGCTTGCGCCTTCGTCGCATCGAGATCGGCGCGTTCGGCGGCATCGTCGAGCTGAAGGAGAGCCGCGTTGGCTTCAACCTTCTGATTGGCGTGAAACAGGATGTCCTTGACGATGCCGGCGGTTTCGACGGTCAGGTCGACGCCGCGGACCGCGCTGACAGTGCCGATCGCCTCGACGCCCGGCGTCCACTCCGTCGGCTTGACGATTGTCGTCGACACGGTCGCGGCCGGCGGTTTCATCGTGGCGAAGAATTGCTGCATGGCATTGTCGCGGAACAAATTGAAGCCGACGATGCCGCCGCACACCAGCACGAGCAGAATGAAGGCAATGATGAAACGCTTGATCACGAACAGTCCCCTTGGCCATGGCCCGGCATAACGGTCGGATGACCGAAACACATACCTGTGACTGGTCCCGATTTCAAATGACGGCGATCTTACTGTACCGTCTGGACGGTCTTGTCAATTCCGCGTAGGCTAATGTATGGGGAGCGACTGATGAAGGCCCGCAGAACAAATTCGCGTGATAAAATTCTCGCCGCCGCCGCCGATGTGGCACGCGAGACAGGGCCCGGCAGCCTGTCGCTGGACGCCGTCGCCAGCCGAGCCGGCGTGTCGAAAGGCGGCTTGCTGTACAATTTCCCGACCAAGGCGAAACTGATGCAGGCGCTGGTAGAGAATTACCTGCGCGCCTTCGAACAGGCGCTGGAGTCCGCCCGCACGGCCGGTGTCGACGGCGAAAGCCCGCTTGCGACTTACATCAAGCTTTCGGCCGAACATGCCGAGGAATCGAAACCTTCGGCTTCCTGGATATTTTCAGCGATCGCCGAGGATCCCGATTTCCTGACACCTATAAAATCGTTCAGGCGGCAGGTTTTCGAGCGCCTCAAGGGAGAGACGCCGGACCTCAAGGCGCTGCTGGTCTGCTACCTCGCCATCGAAGGACTTCGCAGCATGAACCTGTTCGATTCGGACGTCCTTTCGGTCGACGAACGCCGGTTGCTGGTATCGTCCTTGCTGGACATCGCGGGATAGATTGCCGTGTAGACTGGGCGTAGCCAACCTTGGTGAGATCCTCCCCGCTCGCCGGCACGAGGGGCGCCTTGCTGTTGTAGACGATGCCGGTGGTGACCAGCTTGGTCGAGAAACGAAATAGGTTGAGCTGGTTGGCCAGAGTGCCGTTCAGGGAACTTTTGTTCGGCTGGCGATTTTGGATGTATGGTCGGAACCCGAACGGCCAGAAGGGTGTTGCCGATGACGACAAAACGCTTTGCGATCTGCGCTCTCGTTTTCGCGGTGGGCTGCAGCATGTCCGCCGCGGCCTTCGCTGGAAGTCGCGACCAACGGGCTGACCCTGAACGCTACGTTCCCGCCGAAGGCGACATCATCGACATCCTGTTCGGCGGCCCGCGCTACTATGACCAGCAGTTGTTCACGACAGCCGCAGGAGCCTGCTCCTACCACAGGGTCGGACCCGACGCGAATGCGTTGAACAAGATCAACGATCACCATTGCGGGAAGTAGGCGGCAGGCTTCAGCGCCCGCCAGTCTTCTTCATCTGCTCGATGATCTCGGCCATCAGCGCCAGGTCGCGACGTGAATCGGCGAGGTCGGTCAGCGGCTTCGTCCCGTCGGTGATGTGGCGATGGAAGGTCTCAAGTTCATTCGAGAAGGCGTCGCCATAGAGCGGCCCGTGTATCCGCGTCACCGGGCCGGCTGCTCCGGTTTCCGTCACTTCGAGCCGCGTCGGCAGGCTGCGGATGTAGGGCGTGTCGTAAATGATGCGGACCCGTTTGGTGTTCGAGCGCACCTCGATCATCGCGTCGAACAGGCCGAGATCGTCGACGACCGCATCGTAGCAGGCGGCGAAATGTCCGTAGTCGAAGGTCACGCTGGTGTTGGCCCCGCCATTAGTGCGGTGTGCGGCGAGCACGCGAACCGGTTCGCCGAGCAATCCCCGCATCGCTGAGATGTGGTGCGAGGAGAGCGCGGTCAGGCCGCGATAGGCGCGCACGAGATCGGCCGGCGCATCGGCGCCCACCATTTCGCGGATCAGTGTGTCGCGCTCCTCGGCGCCGCGTGCCAAAAGGACCGGATCGATGTCGGTGGGATAGAGGACGTTCTGGGTCTTCTTCAGGAAATGCCGGCCCTCGGAGATCAGGTCGAAGATTCGGACATGGGTGATGTCGGCGAAGTCAGGCAGTTCCTCCATCGCTGCCAGATAGGCCGGCGCGTAGCGGCGCATGTAGCCGACAAAGATCGTCTTGGCGTAGTTTGGCGTCAGCGCCAGAAGCTCGTCGATCTCGCGCACCGTCAGGCAGGCGGGCTTTTCCAGGAGGATATGCTTGTTCGCCTGGACGGCACCACGGACGAAACGGCTGTGGGTCTCGTCGGACGAGAGGATGAAAACCGCGTCGATATCCGGCGAACCGATCAGCGCCTCTGCCGTTTCGAAGGCCTTGGCAGTCGGGTATTCGGATGTACACAGCGCTATCAGGCTCGGTGACACATCATAAACGCCTGATATGATCCAGCGGTCGCGCTGGTCGCTCAGCACCGGCAGATGGATCGACTGCGCGACCTCTCCAAGACCCACTAGCCCGACACGGATCACCGCCACGGCACACTCCCTTTGCAAACCAATTGTTTCAGCCAACAGCTCGTTATAGCGACAGGTGCGGCTCGACCCGGCCGTCCGTCATGCGGCGCCGGTGACGAGCGCAACGAGTTCGTTGCCGGTGGTCTCCGAGGCACGCACCGTCGCCACCATCCGTCCCGCCCGCATCACCCAGATCTGGTCGGACAGGCGTCGCACCTGATCGAAGTTATGGCTGACCAGGATGACGCTGACGGCCTGTTCGCGCAGGCGCCGGATAAGGGCTTCGACGTTGGCCGTCTCCTGCACGCCGAGCGCTGCGGTTGGCTCGTCCATCACCACCAGCTTGGCGCCGGAACCCGCGGCGCGGCAGATCGAGATCGCCTGTCGTTGTCCGCCCGAAAGGCGCCGCACGCGCTGACTGACCGAAGGCATGTTGATCGACAGGCGCGACAGCATGGCGCGCGCCTGCTGTTTCATCGCCTTGCGGTCGAGCAGGGCGAAGGGACCGATCCGGCGCACGATCTCGCGGTTGAGGAACAGGTTCTGGGCGACGGTCAGTTCGTCGATGAGTGCCAGGTTCTGGTGCACCGTCTCGATGCCGGCCTTACGCGCCTCGTCGGGATTGGCGAAGGGACGCGGCCGCCCGTCGAAGAAGATGTCTCCTGCATCCGGCACATGCACGCCGACCAGGCAGCGTATCAGCGTCGACTTGCCGGCGCCATTGTCGCCGATCACCGCCGTGACCTCGCCACGGCGGGCCTGGAAGGCGACATCGGTGAAGGCGCGGATGCCGCCGAAATGCTTGCTCAGCCCTTCGCAGGCGAGGATCGCGTCGGCCGACGGGGAGTGATTGACGGCGCTCATTTCTGATACCGCATGATCAGTGCCGCCAGCACCACGATGGCCCCTACGGCCAGGGGCTGGTAGAAGGCCGAAACGCTGAGCAGCGTCAGTCCGTTGACGAGAGCGGTGAGCATCAGCGCTCCGATCGCCGGGCCGAGAATGCTGGCGCGTCCACCAAACAGGCTGACGCCTCCCAAGACGACTGCCGCCACCGAATTGAGCAGAAGGCTGGTATTGATCTGCGGTTCGGCCGAGCCGATGCGTGCCACCAGAAGCAGTGCGGCGATGCCGGCGCAGAAGCCTGAAATCGTATAGGCGGCGATCTTGACCCGGTTGGTGCGGATGCCGAGCGCGCTGGCGCTTTCGACCTGGCCGCCGGTCGCCAGCAGATGCACGCCCAAGCGGGTGTGGTAGAGCGCGATATGCGCCACCAGAACGGCCGATATCGCCACCCAGACGGGATAGCCGAACGGTCCAAAGGAGCCCGAGGCCAGCCGCAGCAGGAAAGGCGAGCCGACCATTATCGGCTCGCCGCCCGACAGGATCAGGCCGAGCCCGGTGACGCCCGAAAGCGTGCCGAGCGTTACCACGAAGTCGGGTATTCGCCCGGCTGTGATGAGCACGCCATTGAGGAAACCGACCGCGCTGGTGGCGGCTACGGCGAGCACACAGGCGAGGAAGATGCCATAGCCCGCGGCATCGACGAGGCCGAGGATGATGGCGCCCAGCATGACGGCTGCCGCCAAGGAGAGATCGATGCCGGCGGTCGCCACGACGAAGGTCTGGCCGATCGACAGCACGACCAGGATCGCCGCGGCCAGCAGCAGGGCCTGCAAATTGGCGATGCTGAGAAAGACCGGCTGACTAATGCCGAAGACGATGACGAGGCCGACAAGGCCGACGACCGATGCCCAGTCGGCCCAGAAGGAAGGATCCAGGAGGAGAGCCGACAGGGAGGGGCGGCTCTCCTCCGCCGCGCCCGCGGTATGCACGGGCGCGTTTTGTTCAGGAATGCTCACTTCAACATCTCGCGGAAGGGATCCGGATAGTCGCCGCCCGGACGCGGGAAGTTCTTCAGCGAGGCTTCGGCATTGTCCTTGTTGATCAATAGAACCGGCGCCGGCACGTTGGCGGGCAGTTCCTTGCCCATGGCCGCTGCCTTGCAGGCTTCCACGCCCATGGCACCGACGACATAGGGATATTGCGCGACGGTCGCGGCGAGTTCGCCGGCCGCGACGGATTTCAACGCGTCGACGATGCCGTCGAGGCCGATCACCTTGACGTCCTTGCCCGAGGTCTGGACGGCGCGCTGGACGCCGAGCGCCATGATGTCGTTGGCGGCGAAGAAGCCGGCGAGATCGGGATGCGCGGCCAGGATGTCGGTGGCAGCGGTGAGTGCCTTCTCGCGATCCCAGTCGGCACTGACCATCACCACGACTTCGAGCTTGCCTTCGACAGCCTGCTTGAAGCCCTTGATGCGGGCGTTGCTGCCGACATCGCCGACGATGCCGGCCACCAGCGCGACCTTGGAGCCTGCAGGAACCAGCTTCAGCATCTCTTCGCCTGCCAGCACGCCGGCGGCAACGTTGTCTGTGCCGATATAGGTTGAGATGGTGAAGCCCGCGGCCTTGGCCTGCTCGGCGTCGATGGTGCTGTCGATGTTGACGATCGGCTTGTGCTTCTGGGCGACAGGCACAAGTGCCTGGACGAGGTTGCTGACGCTGATCGGATTGACCAGATAGCAATCGAAATCCTGCATGGCCATGGCGGTCAACCGATCGGCCTGGCCGGTGGCGTCGCCCATATTGGCGGCTGCCTGGATAGTGACGGCCACACCGTCGGCCTTGGCCTGCTCTTCGATGCCCTGGTGCATGTACTGGAAGAAGGGATTGTCGAGACCCTTGACGATAGCCGCCACGCGGGCCGCGTCCTGGGCTTGGGCCGGCATGGAAATAACGGTTGCAAACAGGCCTGCGCCAAGCATCAGGCAATTGAACATACGCATGCTCTTCCTCCTCTCAATTGTTGGTTGTGTCGCAATCGACCCGTTGCCCGGCGAACGGAATGGCTGTGCCGGCGAAGGCCAGCCCGGCGCTTGCGATGACACACTGCCGACCGATCAGCGATTGCCAAACGGCTTGCGGGTTCCGCGCCCGGTTCGGGCGGCTTTTCGTGTCAGGCATTTCTCCTCCCAGAGCGCTGACCGATGCCTTGCCAGCATTTCCGCATGTTTTAGAAAAATTTGACACGCGTCAAGATTTAAAATCGTGTGCAGTAGTTTTTCGATGTGCTGCGATGCAGCAGAATCGACACTGCTGGGAAGTCGAAGCAGGCTCAATGCGGCGTCGTCAGTGGTCCGGGTCAAACTGCAAGTGCACGCCGTCGGGACCGGTTGAGAGGCGCCAGCGCTGGCCCATCGGTGCGAAACAGGTGGCAAGCCGATGGCGAGATGTCGAGCGCGATCGGGCTGTGCAACGGCGTCCTGTCGCCGCCTTCGGCTTGGACGACCAGCGTGATGTCAGGCGCGATCTCGACATGCAGGATGGTCAGGCTGCCAGGCCGCTCCGCCAACACGGCTTGCCCCTTGAACTATCCGCTGGCCGAGATGCGGAGATGTTCCGGCCGCATGCCGAGCAGAAGATCGTCGCCGGATTTGCTTGCACCGGCGGCGACCGGCACGGTCAACGCCCCGCCGTCCGGCAAGGGACGGTGACGCCTTCGGGGACGGCTGACGCCACCTTCAGCTTCAGCAGGAGCAGCGTGGACTTGCCGCAGCCGGACGGGCCAACGAAGACGACGAATTCGCGGTCCTCGACGTCAAGATCAAGCCCCTTGATGATCTCGACGGACCCGTAGGATTTGCGCGCACCGCGCAGCTTGAGCTCAGCCATGGCTTGTCTCTCTGGCGCCGGCACGCTCAGTCGCGCCGTCTTTGTTGTCCTCGTCCTGCGCCATCGCCAATGGCGCGCCCGGTTCGCCTTCCCAGAGGATCAGGCTGGCCGCGCCGATCAGTCCTGCGCGGTCGCCAAGCTGCGCCGGCACGATCGGCACATCCCGGTAGGCCGGCATCGCCCGCTGCTCGACGGTCGCCCTGATGGTTGGAGCCAACAGGTCGAAGCCATTGGCGAGGCCGCCGCCCATGACGATCAGGTCCGGCGAATAGAGGTGAAGCAGGTTGGTGAAGCCGATGCCGAGCCACTTCGCCTCCGCCTCGATCAATTCGAGCGCGCTGATATCGCCGGCACGTGCGGCTTCGACGACGTGCCTGGCCGAAACGTTGCCGTCAGCCGAAAGGCGCCTGAGCCGGGAGCCGTCGCCCGGCGTTGTCAGCGCTGTGGCACGTCGCCCGAGCGCGGTTCCGGAGGCGACCGCCTCGAAACAGCCGACGGCGCCGCAGAAGCAGCGGTCGCCCTCGCCGGTGATGGTCATGTGGCCGATCTCGGCCGCCAGCCCGCGCCGGCCGTGATAGACGTGGCCGTCGGCAACGACCCCGCCGCCGATGCCGGTCGACACGGTGACGAACACCAGCGAGCCGCTGCCTCGGCCGGCGCCGAAGCGCCATTCCCCAAGGGCGGCCGCGTTGGCGTCGTTTTCCAGCCGCACCGGCAGGCCGAAATGCTTGCCGAGGATGTCGATCAACGGCACGTCGTGCCAGCCGGCCAGCGTCGGCGGCGCGATCACGATGCCGGCCTTGGGATCGAGCGGTCCCGGCGCGCCGATGCCGATCCCGGCGACATCCGCCAGTGGGCGCTGTGCCAGAAGCGCCCCGGCCAGTGCAATGATCTGGCCGATCACCGCATCCGATCCCGCGATCGCCATCGTCGGCGCCGAAACCTGCGCGACAATGCGGCCGCCGCTCTCGACCAGCGCGCCGCGCAGCTCCGTTCCGCCGAGATCGAAGGCGAGGGCCAGTCTTGTCATCAGGCGGCGACCTTCAGTCCACGCAGCCAGGCCATGCGCCGCGCGAGGTCAGGGTCGCCGAATGCCAGCGATCCGAGCACCACCGTCTCGGCCCCGGCGGCGCGCAGGCGCGGCACCGTCTCGTGGCGGATGCCGCCGTCGGCAGCCAGGATGATATCGGTTTCGCGACCGGCTTGCTGCATCAGCGTGCGTGCTTCAATCAGGCGGGGGCAAGCCTGGTCGGAAAGGCTCTGGCCCTTGACGCCGATGGATGTGCCGAGGAGCGTCACAAACGCGACTTCGGGCAGGAACGGGGTGACCGCAGCGACCGGCGTTTCCAGCCTGAGCACCACGCCGGCCTCGGCGCCGAGTTCATGCGCCAGCCGCACGGCGCGCAGGCCGGCTTCGCCGTTTTCGGCATGGACGCTGACCAGGTCGGCACCGGCCTCGATGAACTGGCGCGTCTGCTCCTCGACGATCTCGGCTTCGACCATCAGGTGCACATGGATCGGTTTTGCCGTCAGCCCGGCGATCCGCGCTACCAGATCCGGGAAGAACAGGAAGCCGGGGGTGAAGCGGGCGTCTGCGACGTCGATGTGGTGGAGGTCGACATGAGGTTCTATGCGCTTCAGGTCGCGCTCCATATTGGCAAGGTCGGCCGACCACAGCGAAAACTCGCCGAGCAGCCGGTTGCGCGGCAGGGCGGCGATGGCGGCGGGACCGGACAGGGTTTTGGTCGTCATGACGGAATGAGGCTCCGGAAGTTCGAGGAGGTGTGAAGGAAGGTCGTGATATCAGCCTGCAGCTCGGCGAAATGCCTGACGCTGTCGAGCGCCTTGGGAGCGACTTCGGCAAAGGTCGCGCCGGGAATGGCGGTGGCAAGCGAGCGCGCAGCCGGCAGCGGATGCATCGCATCCATGGCATTGCCGATGACGAGCGTGGGGATGCCAAGGGCAGCGGCGTCACTCGCTGAAACGCCCGGGCCGTCGGCGGCAATGTCGGCGAGGACCTGCGCGAATGGCGCGGCGTCCGGCCGGTCAAAATACCCGAACAGCGAGGCAAGGTTGTCGGGCGCGTCGCGCTGCAGGCGCGCGGCGGTTTCCGATTGCGCGAAGATCGCCCTCGCCTTGTCGGGGCCGTGGTCCAGGATAAGCTTGGCAACCTCGGCGATCGGCCGCAGGTTCACCGGCGCGCTGTCGAAAATCCAGGCCGGCCGCACCAGGAGAAGACCCGCGACGCGGTCCGGATTACGGCAGGCCAGGCGCATGGCGATCGCCGCGCCCATGGAAATGCCGCCGGCGACGAAACGGTCGAGGCCGGCCTGATCGGCGGCGGCAACAACATCGTCCGCGAACATCTCCAGGGAAAACGGCCGGCGGCTGCCCAGTCCGGACGCGCCGTGTCCACGGCATTCCAGCGTGATGCGCCGCAACCCCGGCCCGGAAGGGAAAGCCTGGGCGACCTGCGCCTCGCCACCGCCCAGGCCGTGCTGAAAGACAACCGCAAGCCCGTCGCCGTGGTCGCAGACTTGGAGCAATGCGTCATCGCGAAGCAGCTTGGCAAGGCGGCGCATCAGGTCAGCCCCTTCAGGAAGCGGGCGACCCCGGGCGCTTCGTCGGCCGAAAGGCCGTGGGTGACCAGCGCCCCGTCAAAGCCTGATACCTTTAGTCGAGCGACAAAATCCGGGAAATTGACGACACCTTGCCCGGCGGTGGCGAAGCGGCCGTCAGCGAAACGGTCCTTGGCATGGGCCATGGCGATGTGGCCCGATGTGCGTTCGACGGCGGCGGCGACGATGTCGCGTGCTTCGGCCGGGCTCGCCTGCTCGAACAGGTTGGCCGGATCGAGCACGATGCGCAGCCGTGTCGAGCCCATCTCGGCGATAAGGCGCATTGCGTCCGACGCCGAGGTGACGATGTTGGCCTGTTCGGGCTCGATACCGAGATCGACGCCGTGGCGCTCGGCGAGTTGCAACGCCTTTTCCATCTCGCTCGCCATGTCGTCCCATGCCTCAGGGGTGGCATTGTCAGGGTGATACGCCCACTGATCGTCGGCGTTGCGCGTTCCCGTGCACAAGGTGACCAGCGGAACGGACAGGGATGCCGCGGCCTTGATGACCACGCCAAGCCGGCGCAGGCCGTCGTCGCGCACAGCCCTGTCGGGATGGGCCATGTTGTAGGTGCCCGAGAGCGCTGCCAGGGCGACACCGCAAGCATTCGACGCGGCCGCGATGGCATCAATAGCGTCTTCCGGTACCGCATCCGGCATCGACGGCAGGCCGGCGCAGGCCAGGTTGAACTGGGTGACGGCAAATCCCGCGTCGCGGACCGCTGCCAGCACGCCAGCCGGCTCGCTGCCCGGGAAGGTCTTGGCGAACACCCCGATCTGCATCAGACCGCTCCCGTTACGAAAGCGGTCTCGACGCGCTCACCGCTTTCGACCGAACGGGCGATCGCCACCATGGCGCGGATCGAGGCAAGGCCGTCCTCGACGTTGGCGCCGCGCATCGGCGCGCCGTCGAGCACCGTGTCGGCGAGGCCCTCGAGCTGGCGCCTGAAGAAATGCCCGTCGGCGCCAAGCGGCTTTCGCGACGTTGCATCCTTCTCGTGAAAGATATCGACCTCACTCGCCCGGAAATACCAGGGATTGAAGGTCTTCGCGATCACCGAGCCGTTTTCGCCATAGAGCTGGAAGCCCTCGTGCCAGTCCATGCGGACAGCCACGGTGAGGTCAAGATGGCCGAGCGGGCCATTGGCGAATTCGGTTTCGACGAACCAGCAATAGGCGCCGAAACGTTCGTTGAGGCGGGCGCGCACGGCGACGATCTCGCCGCACAGGAAGCGCGCGGTGTCGACGAGGTGCGAGCCGTGCGCGAGCATGAAATACTGCCTGAGATCGGCCTTCGGATTGCCGCCCGGCTTGCGCGCCAGCTTGCTGGTGACCGGCAGCGGCTGGACCGCGTCGGTGTTGGTGTAGCGGTGAGTGGAATCGCAATACCAGGCTTTTAGCGCCAGGATCTCGCCGATCTCGTCGCGGACGAAATCGCGCGCCGCTTCCAGTGCCGGGTCGAAACGCTTCATATGGCCGACCTGCAGCACCTTGCCGGTGCGCCTGACCACATCGGCGAGCATCTCACCTTCCTCGACCGAGACGCCGATCGGCTTTTCGCACAGCACGTGCTTACCGGCCTCCAGCGCCTTGATCGACATCGGCACGTGATAGGCGTCCGAGGTCGCGACGATCACCGCCTCCAGTTGCGGGTCGGCGAGCATCTCATTGTAATCGCCATAGATTTTTTCGGGTTCATAGGTCGCGCCCATGCGCGCCAGAAGGTCGGGGGCGGCATCGCAGATCGCATAGAGATCGGCGTTCCTGGCCTTCACGCAGGATTCGAGATGGGCGAATTGGGCGATCGGCCCGCAGCCGAGCACGCCGACACGAAGGCGACGGTCTTGCTTCCGGATCATGGTCTCTTCCTCACGCGCCGTAGCCGCGCATCGTCTGGCGGTTGGTCTTAACCGCGGCGGCCGGATCGGCGGCGGCCGTCTCGGATTCTTCTTCCAGCACCAGCCAGCCGTTGAAATGTGGCGCGGCGCTGGCGATATCGATCACGGCTTGGGTGTCGCAGACGCCCTTGCCGAGCATAGCCCAGGTGCCGCCGGCGTCGACGTCTTTCAGATGTACGTAGCGGATGCGATCGCGGTAGGCGGTGAGCGTATCTGCCATGTCTTGATGGCCGCGCAGTATGTGGCCGGTGTCGGGCACCCAGCCGACGAGCGACGGATCGATCAGTGCGAAAATCCGGTCATAGTCGGCACGGTCGAACAGCAGCGTGTTGTGGTGGGAACTGGGATGGACGGCGATGTCGACGCCGGCCCTGCGTCCGAATTCGCCGGCCTTGTTGTAGACCTCGGCCGCGATGGCAAACTTGTCGTTACGCGGGCCGTCGGACACGACGGTGGCCGAACCCATGGAGACGAGGGCGCCGGGGAATGCAGCGGCGAAATCGATCCAGCGCTGCGCGGTTTCGAGGTCGGCGCCGATCTTCTCCTTCAGCGTGAAGCCGCTCTTCGAACCGAAGGCGAAGGAGACGAGCGTCAGCCTGGCCGACTTCAATGCCGTGGCGAATTCCGCCGGCCTGCCGGCATAGCGGCCGATCATCGTGTCGGTGATCTCGATGCCGGCATAGCCGCCATCGGCGATCGCCTTCAGGAGGTCGTCGGGACCGCCGGTAAAACGCTCTCCGAGCATTTCCCAGGTAAAGGTCTGGCATCCGACTTTCAGGTCTTTCACGATCGTCCTTTCATTCCTTGATGCCGCCCTGCGTCAGCCCTTCGATGATGTGCCGCTGGCAGAACCAGCACGATCAAAGGGACGGTGACGACGGCCGAAGCTGCGGCGATGTCACCCCAGGGCCCGGCCCAGCGCGGTCTGCGAAAACATCGACACCGAAAGGATGACCGTCAGGATGCCGAAGCGGCCCTTGACGTTGAGCCGTGACAGCGCGAAGGCAGCTGGCGACCCGGCGAAGAGGCACAGGAATGTCGTGGCCAGCGTTGTAGCAGGGCTCGAGCGCGGGGATCAGCGATGGCGAGCCTGACGATGTCAGTCATTTTCTCCTCCTTGCTCTGGCAGCCTCCCAGACAGCATTTCCGCATGTTCTATAAAAATTTTACGCGCGTCAACATTTAATAATGCTGTAAAGCCTGCTTTCGAATGTGATCCGTTGCTGGTGCAGTAACTCAGCCAGGGCATGCCGCGTCGGGAGGTGGACTAGAAAATGCCGGGAAAATCAGGAGCCAAGCTCGGCATCGGCGTTGTCGGGTGCGGCAACATCTCGATTGACCTATTTGCACAATGCGGCTCTGTTCGGTGAGGTGGAGCTGCGCGCCTGTGCCGACATATCGCCCGATATTGCCGCCCTGCGCGCCAGCGAATACGGCATCCGGGCGGTCAGCGTCGATGCGCTTCTGGCCGACCCGGAGATAGAGCTTGTCCTCAATCTGACTATCCCGGCGGCGCATTTCGATATTTCGTTTTCAGCGCTTTCGGCGGGAAAGCACGTCTTCACCGAAAAGCCGCTGGCAACCTCGGCCAGCGACGGCCGGCGACTTGTCGCTGAGGCGGCGGAGCGCGGGCTGCTGCTGGGCTCGGCCCCGGACACCTTCCTCGGTGCCGCCGGACGGCGGGCGCGCCGCCTCATGGACGAGGGCGCGATCGGCCGCGCCGTGACCGGCACCGCCTTCATGATGGGGCGCGGCATGGAGCACTGGCATCCCAATCCGCAATTCTACTACCAGCCAGGCGGCGGACCGGTCTTCGACATGGCCCCCTATTACCTGACGATGCTGGTCAATTTGCTCGGGCCGGTTGCCCGCGTGATGGCGATGGCGACGCGGGGCCAGGAGGAGCGTCTGATCACCGCCGAAGGCCCCTACAGGAACACCAGCTTCAAGGTCGGCACGCCGACCAGCATCCTGTCGCTGCTGGAGTTCCGCTCGGGCTCCATCGTTACTTTCGGCGCCTCGTGGGACGTCTTCAGGCACTCCAACCACCCGATCGAGCTGCACGGTACCGAAGGCTCGCTCAGGCTGCCCGATCCGGACACGTTCGGCGGCACCGTTTCGCTGTCGGAACGTGGGGCCGACTGGGCCGACTTCCACAGTGAGAGCGAACTCTATGGCTTGCGCAATTGGCCCTATGCCGCGCCGGACCGCCCCAACTATCGCATGCTCGGCGTCGCCGATCTTTCGCACGCGCTGACAACCGGCAGAAGGCCGCGCGCGTCCGGCGACCTTGCGCTGCATGTGCTGGAGATCATGGAGGCGATTCTCGCTTCAGGAGAGAGCCGTAAGTCCGTCGCCGTCAACACAAAGGTTGATCAGCCGCCGCTTCTTGGGGAAGACGAAGCCGCCAGCCTGCTTGCCTGATATTGGAGGGGACCTACCATGACGACATCGCTTTCGCCCTTGCTCGATCCGGAGGCGCGGCATGTGCTCGACCTCGACCGGCAGTCGGCTGCCCCGCCATTCGAAGCTGGCACGCCCAAAGAAGCGCGCCGAGCCTATGAGCGGGGCTTTCGGGCATTGCAAGGTGAGCGTGAGCCTGTCGCTTCGTTGACCGAGCGCACCATCACCGGGCCAGGCGGCCCGTTGACGCTCAGGATCTATCGCGGACAGGGCGCGAGCGGGGCCGCTGCCCGGGCGCTGCTCTATCTGCATGGCGGCGGCTGGGTGATCGGCAATCTCGAGTCGCATGACGAGATCTGCCGGTGGCTTGCCAATATGGCGGCCTGCGTCGTCGTCTCCCCCGACTACCGGTTGGCGCCGGAGCACAAATTTCCGGCGGCGATCGAAGATTGCCGTGCCGCACTTTCCTTCATGCAGGAGCGCGCGGGCGACCTCCGCATCGATGCAGAGCGACTCGCTGTCGCCGGCGACAGTGCCGGCGGCAATCTCGCCACCGTGCTTTGCCTGCTTGCGCGCGGTGATAAGAACCCGCCGACTGCGCAACTGCTGTTCTATCCGAACACGGACGCCTCGCAGGCGGCGGACAGTTATCGCCGCTTTGCCGAGGGTTATGGTCTGACGGCGGCGACCATGGCCTGGTTCCGCGACCACTACATCCGCGGTGCCAGGGACATTGGCGACTGGCGCGTATCGCCGCTCAAAGCCGCGAGCCTTGCCGCCGCAGCCCCGGCCTTTGTCGCCATCGCCGGTCACGACATCCTCGCCGATGAAGGCGAGGCTTATGCCAAGCGTCTGGAAGATGACGGTGTGCCGGTCGTCCTGCGGCGTTGGCCCGGCCAGATCCACGGCTTCGTCTCGATGGGCCGTCATGGTCCGGCGGCGCGGCAAGCGGTCGGCGCGGCGGTTGCCGCATGGCGCGGCTTCGATCCTGTCTTTGGAAACGCTCAGGCCGACTGACGCATGACCAGCGTCGCGTCGAGACTGACCTTGGGGGCAACTGCCGCGTCGTCCTCGTCCAGCAAGGCCAGCAGCGTCTCGACGCTGCGTCCCGCCATCGAAGCGAAATCCTGCGCCATGGTGGTGAGGGCAGGGCAGGTGTAGCGGCTCAGCGGATGGTCGTCATGGGCTGCGACCCGCAGGTCGCAATCGCCCTTGCGGCCGACCTTGCGGCCTTGCGAGTAGGCGGCGGCCATCACGCCGAAGGCGAGACGGTCGTTGGCGCACAGAATGGTCTTGCCCGGCAGACCGCCACGGGCGAGCATCGCTTCCATCTGCTCGTAGCCGATCCGTTCGAAATCCCAGGTGTAGTCATAGGTGTTGCCGATGAGCACCGGCTCATGCCCAAGCCGCTGCATGGCGCCGACATAGCTGTTCAGGCGTTCGCGCGAATTGTGGTTGACGTGCGGGATGTCGAAATAGACCGGGGCATCACCGGAACGGCATAGATAATCGACGATCGTCGAGACGCTCTGGCTGTTGTTGTTGCCGACGAATGGCGTGTCGCCCTCGAGGTAAGTGTCGAAATAGACGATCGGTATGGTCTGTGTCAGCTTCTCCAGTGTGCGGTGGTCTGAGCGCAGGCCGAGCGGCGCGATCAGCGCGCCGGAGACTTTCAGCGAAAGAATGGTTCGCGCTGCTTCCACTTCGAGCTCGCGCGAGCCGTGCGAGGAGATCACGATCGGCCAGTAGCCTTCGTCGCGCAGCCTGAGTTCGATTCGGCTGACCATCTCGGAATAGAAGGGGTCGGCGACCGTCGGCACGACAATGCCGATGCTGCGGGTCCGCTTGCGGTTCAGGTTTCGCGCAAAGAGATTGGGCTGGTAGTCGGACGAGTGCAGCGCCACCTCGATCCGCTGACGTGTCGCCGGCTTGACGCTCGTCGGATCGTCGAAATATTTCGACAGTGTCGGCCTGGAGACGCCGCAAGAGCGAGCAAAATCCTCCATCGTCTTGTGTGTCATCGACATCAAAGCCCTCGCGCTGCTACGAGCGCTGCCCGGTCTCTACATACGGTGCGCAAGCGCGCAACTGCAAGGCGAAACTTTACAGACAATTTCGATAGTTTTCATGCGTCAATTTATTAATTGACGCGAAAAAGCACAAGCCGTATTCACCTCCGTGGGCGAATTCGAAATTCATGTCACCCGGAAGTGCTCGCGCGATTCATCAGAAGCGACGCCGGGGCGAAACGCCGGGAGGGATTCCGCGAGATGAGGAAGCTGGTCAGTGCCGGCGAGATTCTGGTCGAGATCATGGCCGAGCGGATCGGCCAAAGCTTTCTCGAGCCTGGTCCGCTGCTTGGACCCTACCCGTCCGGAGCGCCTGCCATCTTCATCGGCCAGGCGGCGGCGCTCGGCCAGCCGGCCGGTCTCATCGGCGCCGTGGGCGACGACGATTTCGGTAGGCTGAACATAGAGCGGCTGCGGGCACTGGGCGCCGACGTGTCGGCGATCGCGGTACACAAGGGCCATGCAACGGGCACGGCCTTCGTCACCTACCGGGCCGACGCCAGCCGGCATTTCGTCTTCAACATCCGCAACAGCGCCTCCGGCCTGATCGAGACCGACGGGGCGGCAACAAACTTGCTCGCTAGCGCCGACCACGTCCATGTCATGGGTTCGTCGCTGTTTTCCGACCGCGCCATCGCGGTGACGCTATCGGCGATCGAGACTGTCAAGGCCAAAGGTGGAACCGTGTCCTTCGATCCGAACATCCGCCGCGAGATCATGCAGGCGTCCGGCATGCGCGCGGCGCTCGATCATGTGCTGGCGCGAGCCGACATCTTCCTGCCGAGCGGCGAGGAGCTCTTTCTGTTTTCATCGGCGAAGGACGAGAAGGGCGCAGTCGACGAATTGCTGGCCCGTGGCCTGTCCTGCATCGTCTTAAAGAAAGGCGCCGCCGGAGCCGTTTACCATGATCATCACGGTGCGGTCGCCTCGTCCGGCTTTGCCGTCGACGAGGTCGATCCGACCGGCGCGGGCGATTGTTTCGGTGCTGCCTTCGTCTCGTTCTGGCTTCGCGGGGCGGCTCCTGCCGAAGCCCTGCGGATCGCCAATGCCTGCGGTGCGCTTGCCGTCACCCGCAAGGGGCCGATGGAAGGCATTTTCCCGCTTGAAGCTGTCGAGGCATTCATCGCCACGGGGAACACGCAGTGAGTGACGCGACGCGAAGGTTTGCGAACATTGCGGCCAGGCGCGCCGCAGGCGAGAGAAGCGGCATCGCCTCGGTCTGCTCGGCGCATCCACTGATCATCGAGGCTGCCCTGCGCCACGGCGCCGCGCGGCACGCGGATGTGCTGATCGAGGCCACCTGCAACCAGGTCAACCACGAGGGCGGCTACACCGGGATGACGCCCGCCGGCTTCCGCAGCTTCGTCGAGGCACATGCGCTGAAAGCGGGTTTCCCAGTCGATCGCCTGATCCTTGGCGGCGATCATCTCGGACCCAATCCCTGGAAGCACATGGCAGCAGCTACCGCGATGAAGAAGGCGGGGGCGATGATCGACGCCTATGCGAGCGCCGGCTTCACCAAGATGCATCTGGATACGAGCATGGCCTGCGCCGATGATCCAGCCGTGCTTGCCGATGAGATCATCGCCGCACGCGCGGCCGAACTTGCTGCAATCGCCGAAACGGCGGTCGAGCGCGCCGGCAGCGAGAAACCCGTCTACGTCATCGGCACCGAAGTGCCGGTGCCGGGCGGTGCACTGGAGGCGCTCGACCACTTGCATGTGACCGCGCCGGACGATGCCTTGCGAACGGTAGAGGTACACGCCCGAGCGTTTTCCCGCGCCGGCCTCGAGGCCGCTTTTGGCCGTACGCTCGGCGTCGTCGTTCAGCCCGGCGTCGAGTTCGGCAACATCGAGATCATGCCCTATGCGCCGGCCAAGGCGACCGAACTGGTGGCTGTGCTCGACCGCATGCCAAAAGTCGTTTTTGAAGCGCATTCGACCGACTACCAGCCGGCCGAAGCGCTTAACGCTCTCGTTCGCGACGGTTTTGCCATCCTCAAGGTCGGCCCCTGGCTGACCTTCGCGCTTCGCGAAGCGCTGTATGGGCTCAGCCATATCGCCGATATGCTCGCGCCGGACCCTTCGCGCGAAAGCCTGCCTGCCGCGATGGAACGCATCATGCTGGCGTCGCCGGACAATTGGCAGAAATACTATCCGGGCACTCCGGAAGAGCAGCGCGTGCAGCGGCATTTCTCGTTCAGCGACCGCATCCGCTATTACTGGCCGACGCCGGAGGCGCAGCGCGCAATGCAGGCGCTGCTGGACGTGCTGAGCGAAAAGGATATCCCCCGGCCTCTGATCAGCCAGTATCTGGGGCAGCTCGACGCCGAGGTTGCGGCAGGCCGGGTCAAGCCCCTCGCGCACGACCTTCTGATCGGCAGCATCACCCGTGTCCTCGATATCTACGCGGACGCGACGGGACAGTAGGGATCGCGCTGCCGGAAAGTCCGCATCCGCCCAAATCCGCCTCACATACGTCCGATGTCGACGTTGTTTCGAAAAGGGCGTCGCCCCAATTTACAACTAACATGTTAGTGTGCTAGTGCTGCGTGCACATTGATGTCTGGAGAGAATAGCAGTGGCCTCGCGCTTTGGTCTTTCGGTCGCCCTCACCACGCCTTTCGAGGCTTCCGGGCAAATCGCCATCTCTCCCATGATCACGCAGGCCCGGGCTTGCCTTGGCGCCGGCTGCAGCAGCGCAACGCTCTTCGGCACCACCGGGGAAGGCGCCTCGGTGGGCACGGGAGAGCGGCGGATTGTTACCGAGGCCATGCTGGCCGCCGGCATTCCGGCACATCAGCTCGTCGCCAGCGTGCTGGTCGATGCGGCCGAAGACGCTGCCGAACAGGCGCGGCATGCCTTGCAGTGCGGCGTCCGCAACATCCTGCTGGCTCCACCGAGCTACTTCAAGAATGTCAGCGAGGACGGGTTGTTCGGATGGTTTTCCGCCGTCTTCACTGCGCTCGGGCCACTGGCCCGCGGCGTCCTCCTCTACAACATCCCTTCTGTCACCATGGTGCCGCTCCCGCTTGCCCTGATCGGTCGGCTGCGTGCGGCCTTCCCCGGCGTGGTCGCAGGCGTCAAGGATTCGGGTGGCGACTGGATTTACAGCGAGGCGCTGCTAAGAGCCCATGGCGACCTGGTGATCCTGATCGGCGACGAGCGGCACCTGGCCAGAAGTGTGCGCCAGGGCGGGCAGGGCGCCATTTCCGGCATGGCCAATTTCGTCACCAGTGAAATCCGTGCCATGGCCGAGGATGGGCGCGACGATGCCCGTGTCGAGAGCTTCGTGCTCGAATTGCTCAAATATCCGGTCACCCCGGCGGTGAAGGTCATGGTGGCGCGCAAGACCGGCGACGAGCGCTGGCTGGCTGTCCGTCCGCCGCTGGAGCCGATCGCTTCGCAGGGGCGGCAACAGCTTGCTGCCGCCTATGACAGGCTGTTTGCGACAGAGCCGGCCTGACCGGCAAAGGGAAGCGCGCTGAAATGGACGACAGCAGCGAACCGGGAACCCTCAGGGAAAGAGCTTATGCCAGTTTCACGCGGCACTTGCTGGCCCGCGATCTCAGGCCGGGACAGTTCGTGTCGCAGCGTGAACTGGTTGCCTTTACCGGGCTGCCGCTTGGCGCCATCCGCGAGATCGTGCCGCGTCTCGTGGCCGAGGGGCTTTTGACGACCATCCCGCAGCGCGGCATGCAGATCGCCCATATCGACATCAACCTGATCCGCGAGGCCTTTCAGTTTCGCCTGTTCATGGAGCGCGAAGCGGTGGCGCTATTCACCGTCAACGCCTCCGACGCAGAGCTCGCCCGCCTGCGGCACGAGCATGAGGACATGCTGGCTCAAGCGTTGTCGCAGGCGCCGACGCCGGAAATGGAAGCCAGGGCCCAGAACATCGATTGGGCCATGCACGACACCTTCATCGATGCGCTGGGCAACGAGATCATCGCCAAGGCGTATCTGGTCAATTCGGTAAAGATCAGGCTAATCCACCAGGAGCGTTTCCGTATCGATGGGCGCGTCGTGCCGGTGATGCAGGAGCACCTGACGGTGATCGAAGCGCTCGAGAGCCGCGACCCGCAAAAGGCAGTCGAGGCGATCAGCCGGCATATCGACAACGCGCGCCGGTTGGCGCTCCAGATCTGAGGACGTATGGTTCGCGGCTGCCGCGACACTATCCACAACGACAGCAACCCAGGGAGGAAGAAATGTCGTCCAATCCGTTCAAGCCAACAAGAAGGCAAGTCCTTGCAGGAACCACGGCGCTCGCCGCCGCGGGCCTGGCGGGCCTTCGCCCGAGTTTTTCCGCCAGCGTCGACTGGAAGCGCTTTGCCGGCACGACGCTCGACGTCAATCTGGTGAAAAGCCCGCGCAGCGACACCATCCTGAAATATATCGCCGAATTCGAGGAGCTGACCGGCATCAAGGTCAATGCCGAGGCGACGCCAGAACAACAGCAGCGGCAGAAGACGGTGATCGAACTGAGCTCCGGCAAGCCGAGCTTCGATGTCGTGCATCTGAGCTACCACGTGCAGAAGCGCCAGTTCGAAAAGGGTGGCTGGCTGGCCGACATCGCCGGCTATCTCGCCGATCCGACGCTGACCGATCCCGGCCTGGTCGAAAGCGATTTCGCCGAGGCCGGCATGCTTTTCGCCAAAGACAACCAGGGCGTGCTGCGTTCGCTGCCCTTCTCGGTGGACTACTGGATCGTCTACTGGAACAAGGAGCTGTTCGAAGCCAAGGGCCTCAAATACCCTGAATCGTTCGACCAGTTGGTGGCGGCCGCCGAAGCGCTGACCGATCCGTCAACCAACACTTTCGGTTTCGTCGCCCGCGGCCTCAAGAATGCCAACACGCCGGTGTGGACGTCGCTGATGCTCGGCTACGACATGACGCCGCTCGACGACAAGGGAAAGCTGCGCACCGAAACGCCCGAGGCGATCGAGGCCGCTGCCCTCTACCAGAGGCTGATGACCAAGTCCGCCCCTCCGGGTGTCACCGGCTTCAATTGGGCTGAAGCGCAGTCCGCCTTCCTGCAAGGCAAGATCGGCATGTGGTTCGATGGCGTGGGTTTTGCCCCGCCGATGGAGAATCCCGAAAAGTCGCGCGTGGTCGGCAAGGTCGGCTATGGCGTCATGCCAAAGGGTCCCAAGGCGCATGCCTCCGGCACGTTTGGCGACGGCCTCGGCGTGACCGCCTCCAGCGAAAAGAAGGAAGCTGCCTATCTCTTCTGTCAGTGGGCGGTTTCCCCGGCGATGGGCGCACGCCTGCTCCAGGCCGGCGCCGGCGTGCCGTTCCGCAAGTCGGTGCTGGAAGACCCAAAGGTGCGCGAAGGCGTCACCATGCCGGCAAGCTGGCTTGATGCCGTGGTTCAGTCCGGCAATATCAGCAGGCTGGCGCTGCCGGTGATCATCCCGGTCACCGAGTTCCGCGACATCTACGGCGTGGCGTTGACCAACATGATTGCCGGTGCCGATCCTGCCGAAGAACTGAAGAAGGCCACCGCGCAGTTCCAGCCGGTTCTCGACAGGAGCGAGCAGGGCTGATGTCGACCATCGCCCCTGAACGCACCGGGGTGACGACAGGTCGCACCGAGGTGACGACAGGTCGCACCGAGGCGGCGGCTGACCGCACCGAGGTAGCCATCGAAGGGAGCCAGTCGGTCCGACTGGCTCCCAACTACTGGCCCTTCGTCGTTCCGGCGCTCGTCGTCGTTGGCGCCGTGATCGTCTTTCCCTGGGCTTTCACGCTCTGGATGAGTGTCAACCGCTGGACGCTCGGCCAGTCGCGGAGCTTTGCCGGGATGGAAAACTATCTCCGTCTGGCCAGCGACCCGCGATTCTGGGAATCCCTTGTTCATACGTTGACCTACACCTCTCTCTCGGTGGCAGCGCCGATGTTCTTGGGCACTGTCGCTGCCCTGGTCTTCGACGCCAGGTTTCCGCTGCGCGGCCTGCTGCGCGGCGTCTTCGTCATGCCGATGATGGCAACGCCAGTTGCCGTGGCGCTGGTCTGGACCATGATGTTCCATCCCCAGCTCGGCGTGCTGAACTACCTTCTATCGCTGGTCGGCATCCCGGCGCAGGAATGGATATTCAACGCCAACACGGTCATCCCTTCGCTGGTCGCGGTCGAGACCTGGCAGTGGACGCCGCTGGTGATGCTGATCGTCCTGGGCGGGCTGGCCTCGGTACCGCGCGAGCCGTTCGAGAGCGCCGAGATCGACGGTGCCAATGCCTGGCAGCAATTCCGCTACCTCACCCTGCCGATGATCGCGCCGTTCCTGATGATTGCGTTGATCATTCGCACCATCGATGCGCTGAAGAGCTTCGACATCATCTATGCGATGACCCAGGGCGGGCCGGGCACGGCGTCCGAAACCATCAACATCTATCTCTACAACACCGCCTTCTCCTACTACGACATCGGCTATGGCTCGGCCATGGCCGTGGTGTTCTTCATCGTCATCGTAGCGCTGTCCTTCATCCTCCTGATGCTGCGCCAGCGCTCGCAGTGGAACGATGCGGAGGGCAAATAGATGAGCTCGCGTCTGCTCAATCAGATCGGCCTGTTTTTCGCGGCTCTGGTCATCGTCTCGCCGGCGATCCTGTTCTTCCTCTGGATGATCTCGCTGTCGCTGAAATTCGAGATCGACAACGGCGCCTATCCGCCGATCCTGATCCCCGAACGTTTCGCCTGGTCGAACTATGTAAAGGTGTTCGAGGAGAACAATTTCCTGCTCTATCTCTGGAATTCGGTTCTGGTGACGGGCACGGCGACACTGCTGGCGCTGCTGATCGGCGTACCGGCCGGCTATGGCATAGCGCGGCTCAAGGCTGAAAGATCGGCGATCGTCATCATGATCGCCCGCATGACGCCGGGGCTATCCTATCTCATCCCGCTGTTTCTGCTGTTCCAATGGATCGGCATCCTCGGAACGCTCTGGCCGCAGATCATCATCCATCTGGTGGTGACGGTGCCGATCGTGGTCTGGGTGATGATCGGCTATTTCGAGACCACGCCGATGGAACTGGAAGAGGCGGCCAACATCGACGGCGCCAGCTCCTGGCAGGTTTTCCGGCTAGTCGCGCTGCCCATCGCCAAGCCGGGCATCGTTGTCGCCTTCATCCTGTCCGTCATCTTTTCGTGGAACAATTTCGTCTTCGGCGTGGTGCTCGCCAGCCGCGAGACGCGCACATTGCCGGTCGCCGTCTACAACATGCTTTCCTATGAGCAGGTGAGCTGGGGGCCGCTCGCCGCCGCCGCACTGGTGGTGACGCTGCCCGTGCTGGTCCTGACCATGTTCGCGCAAAAACAGATCGTCGCCGGGCTGACCGCCGGCGCGGTCAAGGGCGGCTGAAGCCGCATTCTAGCTCGACATCACTCTTTTCCCCGGAGAAATCCAATGGCATCGGTAACCATCAACAACGTGCAGAAGGCTTTCGGAGCCACCAAGATCATTCACGACGTCAGCGTCGACATCGCCGACGGCGAGTTCGTCATCCTGGTCGGCCCGTCGGGATGCGGAAAGTCGACGCTGCTGCGCATGATCGCCGGACTTGAAACGATCTCCGGCGGGAAGATCGCCATTGGCGAACGCATGGTCAACAATCTGCGGGCGCGGGACCGGAACATCGCCATGGTGTTCCAGAACTATGCGCTCTATCCGCATATGACGGTGGCCGACAATATGGGCTTTGCGCTCAAGATCAAGAAAGCCGATCCTGCCGATACCGCTGGCCGCGTCAGGAATGCCGCCAGCATCCTCGGCCTTGAAAAGCTGCTTGAGCGCTATCCGCGTCAGCTCTCCGGCGGCCAGCGCCAGCGCGTTGCCATGGGCCGCGCCATCGTGCGCGACCCGCAGGTCTTCCTGTTCGACGAGCCGCTTTCCAATCTCGACGCCAAGCTGCGCGTCCAGATGCGCGGCGAGATCAAGGCGCTGCACCAGCGGCTGGGCACAACAACCATCTACGTCACGCATGACCAGATCGAAGCGATGACGATGGCCGACAAGATCGTCGTGCTGCATGACGGCCTGGTCGAGCAGATCGGCGCGCCGCTCGACCTCTACGACCAGCCGGCCAATCTCTTCGTTGCCGGCTTTATCGGCTCACCCGCCATGAATTTTATTGCCGGCCGCATCGAGGAAGGCGTGTTCCGCAGCGCCGGCGGGCTGATCCTGCCGCTGCCGGAAGGCGCCCGCCCGACCGACGCTGCAGGACGCGAACTTGTCTACGGCATCCGCCCCGAACATATCCGCGCAACCGCCCAGGGCATGGAAGGCACGGTCACGCTTCTGGAAGCCACGGGTTCGGAAATCTTCGCCAGGGTCGACTGCGCCGGCGAGGAAATTTCCTGCCTGTTCCGCGAGCGGCTGCCGCTCAGGCAGGGCGCGCAGGTGCGGATCGAGATCGATCGCGCATGCGCCCACCTGTTCGACGCGAAAACCGGCCGGCGTGTGTGATCGGCGTGGCCTGCGCGGCGGGTTCGCTGACGGCTGAGGTTCACTAGTCTAGAGCCAGATACCATCTTTGCGGTCGAGCGGGCCAACGCTCTCAGGTCCTGGATCAGCTTCTGCGGCTTCTGTGCCGTAGACCGTCCAGAGCATGTAGACAAAATACCCGACCTGCAAAACTATCGGGCTAATGATCGCCCAGCCGATTGAACCCGTTGCCCAATAAATCGAGATCGACACAAGGCACGACGTAGTGAGTATCCCCACCAGGACCTGCAGAACGTTCATCTGTTTTTTCAAAGCGTCCCGGAACTGACAACAGCCGAGAGGCTCCCCCAACCCAATACTCGATACTCAATACCCCGAACCAACATCCCATTATTTTAGGGATGGCGCAAGTACCATGTCGGGTAGCGGCTGCGACATGCAACCTTCGGTTTAAAGTTGTTTATTCCGGCGGTCTGTCGGCTGCCAACGAAGGGTGTAAAAGCTGGTGGAGGCGACTCTCGCGGATGGCTCCGCCTGGGGCGATCGGGTGTATCCTCATTGTCGTCCGCCTTGGCCTGTCCTGCAGGCGATTCACACCGCAGGCGGAGCAAGTTGCCGCCCTGCATGCGGGGAAGCCGATTGGCCAGGACGGCAGCACGGTCTGGGCAGATCGGTCAGCCTTCCATCATCCCAGCGGATGACCCAACCTTCCAATCGGCCGCGGTCCAAAGCAGGTGCAGATATCTGCTTAGAGGAGATCCATAGACCAAAAATTCCGATTGGCGTCCTAGCCCTTCGTGATCAACTGGGCAGACGAGACAGTTCGAAGTCGGTTCCATTTCTGGATAGCAGCTGCTCGGCGGACCGGAACATGTCGTCGAACGCGAGTTCATTCTCGAAGACTACCCCTCCGACGCCTATGCTCAGGACATCCTCCGCCCCTTTTGGCGCGAAATAGACTTTCGCAACGCGCGCCCGGATACGCTCACCGACCTCCTTGGCGTCTTCTTCGGTGGCACCAGGTAGAAATACCCCAAAGATGGATGTTCCTATGCGGCCGATCAGATCCTCCTCGCGCACTGATGACTTTATGGTCGAGGCTATGAGCCGCAGGGCCTCGTCGCCCCATTCAATACCAAATCGCAGGTTGATGGATCGAAGGTGTTCGGGATGGATGACCAGGAAGGCGCCCGAGCGAGAGCCGTGCTCAGATGGCTTCTTTACTCTCCGTTCGATGATCGACGTAAAAACCGTTCCGTTCAAGCAGCCCGTCAGGCCGTCGTAGGTCGCTGACTTGTTCAGCTCTTGCCGATAGCGGCGGATCTCAACCCGACCCCAGCCGATCAACAGGAAGAGCGGTAGCCCAATGGCGAGGGGGACGAGCGTTGCCGTGACAACGCCGCGTCCGAATGGCGTGAGTCCATCGGCGAACAGGAGCAGATAGTTGAGGGCCAGCGAAAAGCCCAAACTCCCGGCGGTCCCAAGAAGCGTCAGCCATGCGATACTCTTCCACGCCTGGGCAGAGCTGTTCGCCATCGATTTTGTCACTAACCGATCTCCTGTCAGATAGGCTGGCATAAGGCCGGCAAGTTACAAATTCGGTCTCAAAAGCCAATACAATTTGATCGATCGGACTGAACGAGCTCTGGCTGACCCACAGATGAAGCTGGAGTTGCCCGCGAGAAAGATGGAAGACAACAGTTAACAAACTAAGTGTCGGCGCAGCCTGAACAACCAGCAGCGCAGGCAACCGCCTGTATCAGCATGCTGCGCTAGAGCCTGCCCCGATAAAATCGGGATGGGCTCTATCTTTTTGTTTGAGCATGATCTTTTCCGAAAACCGGATTCCACTTTCGGGATCATGCTTCGGCAAGTACGGTTCCCGGAGCGCTCAAACGGCGAGCTGACTATCGTGGCGGGCCGTATATACCCATCTCCGTATCCATGGCTGTCACCTCCGCCATGCCGTAGATACCGCTCGGCAATGACAGGGCCCAGCCATTGGAAACCAGCCAGGCGCCGACATCCTGCCTGCCGAGGCTGCATGGCGCGGCGATAGCGAAACGATCAATTTCCGGTGGCACGAAACATTTCAGCGCGCGTCCGCGCAACCAGGAGTTGAACGTTGCGCGCGCGCGTTTGCCGCAAGGCCAGACGACGTCATCAAAGGAACAGGTCTTGTCAGTGGCAATGCTCTGGACCCCGCTGATGACCACCGTCCGTCCCATCGATTCGAAGATCGCGGACGAACTCGCAATCGGAGTGTAGAGCAGGACCTCCCGCCAGTCTTGCGGCATCGGCGTTTTCGGGGGCACGGCGAGACCGAGTTCGCTGAGTGGCGGACGGGGCTCGATCCGTTCGATTTCCGAGGAATCAAGTTGTGGCGGAGCGATGAGGTCCTGAGCAATCTTGCGTGCCGGCTCTCGCCGTTGAGCGTCGAGAACGGTTGCGCCCGGTCGGGTTGGCTGCTTGCCGCGAATATCATGAGACGGCGCAAGAAAAGGTCGGTCGACCGAAAGCAAAACCCCGCCCTGAATGATCAGGAGGAGCCCGGCCAGAAGCTCCAGGCTTGCGAGCGCGACAGCCAAGCGGATGCGGCTCGGCCTGCCCATCAGGTCGAAAAGGTCCTAAGGGTTCGCGCCGGGTCAAAAACCCGACGTCGATCTGGCAACCAATTTGAGCGCACCCTTTTCAACTCGATAGAACGGCATCGATCGCTGGCTGGATCCGTCGGCGCGAAACCGGAATAGACCTGTAGATCCGCGAAACCCGCTCGGATTTTCGAGTACCTGTTTGCTGAAGCCATCGGGTCCAACCGCGCTGGCGATCCCAGCAGTCAGCGCCACCATATCATAGGCGTAGGCGACATTGACGTCGGGCTGATAGTTATAGGTAGTCTTGAAGCGGTCGGCGATTGGTCCGGTTTCGCGCGGATCGAGCGTGGCGATATGGGCCCCTTCAAACAGCGGTTCGATGGGGCGTTCCAGCCAGCGGTTTGTTCCCACCACAGCGATTGTTCTTCCCGGGATACCCTTCGATTTCAGGGCGGCAAGGATTTGCAGCGGGCTGTCGTCTCCGCTGGCGACAATGACGGCGTCCGGAGCATCCACGAGTGAGCTCATGTCGGTGACCGCTTTGGTGCCGCCGTCGCCTGCCGAGTACGGGATAGTGACCGCCAGCGTTGCGCCATAGATGCTTAGGCTGTTCGCGACCCGCTTTTCAACGGCACTGCCGTTCGAGCCAGCTGCGACAAGCAATACGAACTTCTTGCTGCCTTTCGCCGCGATGGCTGCGGCGCCCGCCGCCGCGCTGTCTGCCTCGCTGAGGCGCACGGCATAAACGCCTGGACCGCCTGGGAAATTGTTGGCAAGTGCCAACACTGGCGGCCGCTTCGGTCCCGACAATTTGGCAATATGCTGTGCCGCCGGTAGTTCGGTCGGACCGATGACGACTTTCGCCCCCGTCGTGATCGCCTTTATCGACAATTGGCTGGCGTGTGCACTGTCGCCCTGCGTGTCCTCGACCGTCAGTGTGAGCAATCCATTGCCAAGATCCGCCATTGCGAGTTTTGCGGCATCGAGCATCTTCCTGCCGGTTTCCCCCGTGGCTCCAGGGGCGGACAAGGGCAGCAGCATCGTGATCTTCGCCGAACCACTGCCGATCGATTGCGCCGCCTGGGCTCGGCCCGCAACTGCGGCGTCATTCTGCACTGCGGGTGCGGCGATTGCAGCCGGATCGAGCGCTTCGGAAACGCTGCCCTTCGACTGGCAACCTGACAATGTCACGGCGAGCGCAAAGGCGATTGCCCTCGTCCGGAGGCAGAGGACCTGTCGGCCAGCTTCCATCATTTTCCACCCTATTTGCCGCCGGGTCACTTCCCGGTCTGATCTTCCAGTCATGTCTCGGCTGAGTTGCGCCGTCTTGTGGTTCTTTAGCCTGAAAAAAGCCGGGCTCTGAGCGTCCTGATCTGTCTGGCTTGCCTTGCATTTCGATAGTCGGCGCATTTCATGTATCGCGGCCCAGGCACGAACACCCGCCGCACGCACACGCGTTTTCCTGCGGCAGGGGCGCTGTCTTCTCCTCCTGCTGAAAATGTGGAAAAGCCGAATGTTGCCACCGGCAATGGCCCGTCAACCTCGAACCCTTCCCTTGCCAGGATCGAGCGCGCGCGCTGGCAGTAGCGGACCGAAAGTGCCGAGAAACGGCTTTCGTTGTGCCCGGCGCGGTACTTCATGACGGTGGTGCACAGGTCGCCGTCGGCGAGCCTGTTCGCCTGCGCGAGATATTTGACGCCCAGCGCGATGTTGGTCTTCGGCGCACTCAGGTCTTCGAGCGGGCCTCGAAAGCCAAGCATTCGTGCTGTCGCGGGCATGACCTGCATCAACCCGACTTCTCCGTCGGCACCGCGCGCCTCGGGATCGAACCCGCTTTCGATCTCCATCACGGCGTGTGCCAGCCGCGGCTCCAGGCCGTCGATCGACGACTGGCAGGTCGCAAATGCCTTCAGCGTTTTTCTCGTCCATTCCTGGATGGCATCGCAGCGCGTCGGCCGCAACCGCTCGGGCAAAGCATTTTGTACTCTAGTGGATTGTTCCGACGCACCCGCGCCGGCATGCATGGCAAGCAGGTCAAAACCGACCAAGGCGATCGTTCCGGCGATCGCCCGCAGCAGTGTTCGGGCGGCCATCATTGTCAGCCAGCCGGCGCGTCGCGCCTTTTTGGTCAGTTCATGTACTCGACCATGCGGTCGTGGAAACACTCGCATTTATTCAGATAGTCTTCGTCGCGATAATTTGTCTTCAAATAGCCGTAAGCCTTGCCGCAGGCGACCTTGGCCTCGGAGGCCCAGACGAAGACAGGCCGAGACGAATGGATCCATTCCGAGCTGTTGGCGACGGCGACAGACTCGTCCATCAGTTGCACTACCTGGTTCTTGAGATCGACGATGTTGTCGGTCTGCACCAGGTTGGACGTACCCACGACGCGACAATAATCGACCGACGGAGCTTCGATGATGTCGGCGGCATACGCCGTCGATCCAACAGCCAGGAACAGCGTTGCACCGGCAGCCAGAAGTCTTGCAGACTTTTTCATGATGATTTCCCCTCTATCATTCGAATGTATAGCATAGCACCTGGCCCGTGCACTATTCCCCTAAACCGCATTGGCCGTGGTCGTATGCTGGGTTATTCCGTCGTCATAAAGCAGCGTGATCGTGCTGGACACCGGCACGTTGGTCAGCGTGGCCACGTCCACGAAATTGGTGCCGTTGGCCGTACCGTCGGCATCGACGCTTAGCGTGCCGGTCCCCGCGTCGTAGTTCACGAACTCGCCGATATTGGCTCCCCCCGGGGCTGTGTCGAACAACGACGTCAGGTCGATCACGTCGCCCTGGCCGCCGGCGCCGCTGTAGTCGGAGATGAGATCCTTGATGTCCAGCTGGTCGAGTTTGAACGTATCAGCGCCGTTTCCTCCAGTCATCATGTCTTGGCCGAAACCTCCAACGAGGAGATCGTTGCCGTCGTCACCGCTGATAAGATCGCTGCCACCACCGCCGCTGAGGAAATCATTGCCTCCCCTGCCTATGATGACGTCATTGCCACCATTGCCATTGAGGTGGTCGATACCGGATGTGCCATAGATCTGATCGGCCAAGGTGGCATCGCCATTCACCGTTATTCCAGGATCGCCAGGATCATGGGAGAAGAATTCGAATCTGACTGCGCGGGCCTGGTAGTTGCCGCCATCATTGTCGAAATAGGAAACTGTCCATGTGTCGCCGGCGGCCGGTGGATTTGCGATCAGATAGTCCGCGAGCGTTGTCGTCGTTGCGACCCCGGCGCCGTCGAGAAGGAAGATATGGTCGTAGTCGACGGTCGCCTTCATCAGGCCGGTGGCCGGGTCGTAGGTCCAACTCTGCTCGAATGTTCCGGCGGTCAAATCGTCTTCAACAACTGCAAATCGGTTCGCTCCAATCCTGATCTCGACTTGAACTTCCTGCTCGCGATGCGATCCCGCACTGCCGTCTCCGAAGACGCCTGGATTGCGCTCCCCCAGCGGGATCGGAGTTACGAAGGGCGACTCCTGGAAGTCGGTGTAGACCACTACTGTCGAGCCATGAGGATCGGCCGCTATGGCGCTTACCGTGGCTTGGGACAGGCTCAGGTTCTGGGTCTGGTCGTTTCCGGACGTCAGTGGGCTGTTACCATTACCCACCTGTGCGGTATCGCTGGGCAGACTGGTCGGCGGGACTTCGTGGATGCCGACAGTCTGAGTGACGTGGGCGGTGCCGTCGAAGACGTCCAGCGAAAGATTGACGTTGACGGTGTCGGTTACCGTTGCGGTCGGCCTGTAGACCAGGTCGTCCAGCAGGTTGATGCCGCCGGCCGGATCGTAGAGCACAGTGCCGGCCGTCAGGGCGACGTAGGTGGCGCCATCGAAATAGAACGTGCCTGTGGGGATCGTCCCCGTCGCAGTGACGATGAGGTTATCGCCATCCGCATCGGTCGGGATAGTCACCAGCAAGGGATATCCGTCGGGATAGCTCGGCGGGCTCAAAGTCTGCTGTGCCGGATCGCTCGACATCCAGTTCTGGGTGTTTGCGGCAACCGGCGCATTGTTGACGTCCGACAGGGTGATGGTCAGCGTCGTCGTCGACAGGTCGCCGTCGCCGTCCATGATGGTGTAGACGAAGGTGTCGG
>NZ_JBVVQY010000005.1:0-124783 GCF_055811615.1 Mesorhizobium sp. WSM4807 | reverse complement strand
AGCACGTTGCCGGTGGCGATGGCGCCTTCGGCCACGCTGTTGGTGTTGGCGTTCGCCGTCGGCACGTCGTCGACGACATCGATGGTGAGCGTATCGTTGGCGCTCTGCCCGTCCTGGTCGGTCAGCACCACTGCAAAGTTCTCGAACAGGCTGTTCTCACCGAGGGCGGTGGGATGTGCCTCATTGTCGAGGAGCGTGTAGGTGTAGCTCACCTGACCTGTCGCGGCATCGTAGGCCGTCACAGCCAGCGTGTTGCCCTCCGGCGTCGTGAACGAGCCCGCCGTGAACACGCCGTTGGTGATGAAGGCCTGACCACCGATCGTCAGCGAGGCAATGCCGTCGGGCGAGGAGATGGTGAAGGTGCCCGTACCGGTCTCGGCCGTGCTTGACGGGTTCGAGCCGGGCCCGCCCGGCGTCCCGACATTTAACGCCTCTTCATTCACCGTCACGTCGCCGCCACGCGCCTCGGGCGTCAGGTCGCTGATCACCGGCGGTGCATCGCCGATCGAGATTGTCAGTGTCGTATGCGACAGGTCGCCGTCGCCATCCTTGATGGTGTAGGTGAACACGTCGTCGACGCCACCGGGCGTGCCGGCATCGCGCGCATAGCTGTAGGTGCCGTCCGCGCTCAGCGTCAGCTTGCCGTAAGTCCCCTGGATCTGCACGCCAAGCGTGCCAGTGTCGTCCAGATCGGAATTCGTCGTGCCGCTCGTGACCCCGACTACCGTCGCACCATCGGCGCCCTGCGTGTCGGCCGCCCCGTCAGTCACGTTGACGTCAAGGCCGTCTGTCCCGCCAGCAAGCACATTACCCGTCGCGGGGCCGAACTGACCCGCCGCGATGCTGTCCGTGTCGGCAATCGCCGTCGGCGCGTCGTCGACGATGTTGATGGCCAGGTTGCCTGGCGCTGCCGGATCGCCGTCGGCGTCGGTCACCGCGACCGGGAGGTTTACGCTGGTGGCGTCGCCGGAGGTGTTGTCGATGAGCGTATAGGAATAGCTGATCGTGCCGAGGCCGGTCGCGGGATCATAGACATAGCTCGCTGTCAGCGAGCCGGTCGCGTCGGTGAAGGTCTGGGGCACGCCGGTCAGCACATGGCCGCCCAGCGAGACTTCCGACACGCCGTCCGGCGAGCTGAAGCCGATCGTGCCAGAGGTCGTCTCCGAGGTCGCAGGCTCGTTCGAGCCTTGTGACTCGCCGCTGCGTGCCGGCAGGCCAGCCTCATAGACCGTGGTCGAGGCTACAGGATCGATCGAAGGGGTAGAGTCATTCTCCCTGACGCCAATCGTCAGTTCCCGCGGCTCCAAACGGCCAAACTGCAAGGCCGTCGGCGGCAGCAACGCCGACAGATCGAATCCATTGCCGATCCCGCCGACTGGAACCGCGAAGTTTCCGCCGGCGCTGCCCGGCGTCCCGTTTCCCGGCCCCGCCGAGATCGAGCCGTCGGCGCCGAAGGCAATATCGACATGGCTTGCTTCAAGCGCCGCCAGCAAGGCGACGCGCGGCACCTCAATGTCGCCGAGAATAAAGGTCGGCACGTTCAGGGCACCGTCCTTGATGACGACCACCGAGCCGTCTGGCTGTTCGAGCAGAAGGTTGCGGCCATCGACTCGGATATTGTCGATGGCGACGTTGGCCGGAAATCTCACGGTGTTGCTGGCGTCGGCCACATATTCATGCGGCGCCGCGGCCGCTGGTGCATTGGCCGCCGCCGGCGCTTCCGTTTGCACTGGTGCGCCGTTGCCCACATCCGCCGGCACCGGCTCGGCTGCTGCCGGTTGCTCGGTCGAGGCTGCTTGCGCGACCTGGATAGCTTGCGCCGATGCCAGGCCGCTGTGTTCATTGGAAGCAGAATGTTCGTCCGAGGAACCTGAAACACTGTCCAATTCGATAATGGTCGCCATAGCTGAAACCCCTCCGGTATTTCTCTGGAAGAGACAGCGGTCACCTCGGCTTTGCAACAGTCTGGTAATCTATTCCATATATCCTAATATGCATCTGCCACTATTTTTTACGCATGGTAAACCACATTTATATAACCCAATATATGTTGGCGCCGCAGGCCGATTTGTTGGCAATCCTTACGACAATGACGCGGAAGAATAAGTATAAATATATATAAAATTTTATACAAAACAGACGTAGCCCTTTGCGACAATGTTATCTACCTTCCTTTCCAATAATTTGAGACAAGATTGGTAGCGTCCACAGTCAAAGGTGGGCGTTATGAAAAAAGAAAAGGCTGGCCTGGCAACCGGGCTCAAAATGCTTTTGCTGGCGATCGGCCTTGTCGGCCTGTCGCAGCCAGCACTCGCGAATGCCATTGTGGCGGATGTCGCTGCGGCCGGTGCGCAGCTGGAAAAGGTGCAGGCGCCGCCATGCCTCGGCGGCGTTTCGTTGGCGAGATTTCAGCCTTGGCGGCCTGCTGAAGCTTACCGCACAGAGATGTTTCCCGGCAGCTACGGGCCATCCGTTGCTGATTACGGGGAGGCTCTTTCCACGTCGCGAGGCGATGTCGGCATAGATCCTGTCCAGACGGCGGCGATAATCCCCGGTGTGTTCGGATCGGTTGCCTTGTCGATGCGCAACTCTCCCGTCTCGGCGCGCTGGGCACCTGTCTACAGGGCCATCGCCGGCTGCTCCGCGAGCAGTGCGTGCGAGCGCAAGAGCGCTGCTTTTGCCGAGATCGTCAACGCTGTCAAAGACCGGGGATTCAGCGACAAGCTGTCCTTCGTCAACAGCAGCATAAACCGCGCGATTGCCTACAAGAAAGACAGTACAGTTTACAGCAGGCTCGACTATTGGGCGAAGCCTTCGGAAATCCTCGAGCGGCGGGCTGGCGACTGTGAGGATTTTGCCATCCTCAAGATGGCGGCACTGCTGCGGGCCGGCGTCCCGGCGCAGAGCATGTCGCTTGTTGTTCTCCAGGATCGCCGCAGAAAATTCTTTCATGCCGTGCTGTCGGTGAGTACGGACAGCGGCACATTCATCCTCGACAGTCTCAACAACACTGTTTTGAAAGACAGCGATCTCCCTGATTATCTGCCGCTGTATTCCTTCAGCACTGACCGGGCGTGGATCCATGGCGCAAAACCAGGGGGCGCGCAAATAGCCGACATCAAAGGCGCTTTCGCAACGGTTGCTCCTGGCGAAGGTTCGGAGCCGGATATGTCCCTGTGAAAATTACGCGAAGCATCGTCAGCGTGGATTGAGCTGCACTTGCCCGGAGCGGCAGCTCTAAATTAACCGTTGACGAACGCCATCAGCAGCTCCGGTTCGGGTACGGGCGCCCGCACTGCATTCAATTGACCCCGATACCGACGTTCGCCGGCGCCGATGACGAAGCCGCTGGCGATCGGAACTTCGCCATTGGCATCGAGCCGGGCGAAAATGTCGGCGACGTTGAGATCCAGCGCCAGCTTGAGATCTTGTCGTGCATCATTGTTTGGTCCGGTCGGCAACTGACGCTTGACCAGTTGCTGGAACGGAGCATTGAAAGTCAGGATCTTCTTCGATGACGCCAAGGCAAAAGCGGGCGAGGGGCAGGCAACCAATATGGCATTGATCGTTCTGATCGATGCAAGCTTTCGCAGGATCAGGTTTTCATCCGCCAGCCCGAGTATGCAGGCCACCCGTATCGCCGACGTCAGATTACCAGTCTTGCTTTGATTTTTGGCGATCTCGTCGATCAGCATGCCGATCGTGCATTTCCTGTTTTCAGCCATCTGCTTCAGCGACATCCAGAAAGCCTTTTCCAGACGAATGCCGCGGCGTATGCCGCCACGCGCGACAACCCGGAACTCCAGCCCGAAATCCTCTCTGGTGATCGGCAGAAGCAACCGATCATGGGTGGTGGAAGGAGAGTTGGCGCTAGCGCTCACTCATGGCCTCCTGACGCGCCTTGTTGATCGGCTTCAAAAGGTAATTGAGGATCGTCTTGCGTCCTGTCTTGATGTCGACTGAACAGATCATGCCGGGGATGATCGAATAGGCCTTGCCGTCCCGTTCGAGGGTCGACTTGTCCGTCGCGACACGCACCTGGTAAAAGGGCTCACCCGTTTTCTCGTCGACCAGGCTGTCGGCGGTGATGTTGGAGACCTTGCCTTCGATGCCGCCGAAGATCGAGAAGTCGTAAGCGGTGACTTTTATCAGCGCCTCCTGGTCAGGACGAATGAAAGCGACATCGCGTGGCGAGACGCGCGCTTCGACCAGCAAGGTTTCGGAGGTGGGCACGATGCCTGCCACGACCGAGCCAGGCTGCACGAAGGCGCCAACCGTGTTTAGCTCCAGTGTATTGACGATGCCGTCCACCGGCGAACGGATATCGGTGCGCGCTACCTTGTCGGTAGCCCCACGAATGGTTTCGTCCACGACCGAAAGCTCGGCCAGCGCCTGAGTCAGTTCATCCAGTGCTTCCTGCTGCAGCTGGAGGCCGAGCTCCTCAACCTGGAGTTGAGCTTCAGTGATCGTTGACCTGATCTTCTTGACTGTCTCGCCGGACAGATTCAGCTGACCATTGAGTTCGGTTTGCTCCCGTTCGACCCGGATTTGCTCCGTCCTGGCCATCAGTCCCTTTTTGACCATTGATCCGACCAGTTTTGCCTCTTCGTCGCTAACGGCCAGATTCTTGGTGAGGCGTTCGGAATTGGCGGCTGCTTCGTCCAGTTCCTTCTCGCGCTGGTCGAGGCGCGATTTGAGAACCGACAATTTGTTGTCGAAGTTTTCGCGCCGGGCTGTGAGAAGCTTTTGTTCATTGTCGCAGATTTGCGGAGCGATCGACTGAATGTCGGCCGGGCACGGAAAGGGCCCTGCGAGATTGCCGCTTTGTTCGTATTTGAGCCTTGCGATTCGCACTTCAAGCGCGCGTGACTTGGCCTGCTGCTCGCCAAGGCTGGACGTATTCAGCGTGTTGTCGAGGCGAATGATCAGATCGTTTTTCCTGACGACCTGCCCAATCTTGACGGCGATTTCCTGGACGACGCCGGCTTCGCTGGCCTGGATGATTTGGGTCTTGGAAGCCGGGATGACCTTGCCGTCGCCGCGTGCGATTTCATCGACTTCGGCAAAAGACGCCCAAGCAACAAAAACGACGAAGAGCGCTCCTATGATGAATATGGACGCCGACGCGAAAAGCGGCGGACGATCTTCTTTGGCAAGCATTTCCTTACGCCCCATTATATTGAACTCGCTCAATATAATCTATTTTTTATCAGCCACTTTTCTGCAGTGCCTTTACGACCTGTTCCTTTGGCCCGTCTGCCACTATCCTGCCTTGCTCGACAACGACAAGCCGATCCACCAGCTCAAGCATGCTGTAGCGGTGGGTTGACACGATCAGCGTCGTGTTTTCATCGAAGGCCATTTTGAGCTGTTTGATCAACTGTCTTTCCGAGGCGAGATCCATTGAGCCTGACGGCTCGTCCAGGAAGACGATTTTCGGCTTGGTCAGCAGCAGGCGCGCAATTGCCACCGTCTGTCGCTGCCCTCCCGAGAGATTGGTACCCCGCTCGCCGACATTCATGTCATAGCCGCGCGGGTGGCGAGAGACGAACTCGTCGACGCCGGCGGCCTTGGCGGCGTCGATGATTTCCTCATCGGTCGCTTCGGGGCACGCCATCAGGAGATTCTCCTTGATGGTGCCTGAAAACAGATCGCCGGCCTGGGCGACGATTCCTACCGCAGCGCGAACCTCCGACGGGTGGTATTGGCGGATGTCGATGCCGTCGAGCAAAAGCTCTCCCGAGGTCGGAAGGAAAAGCCTGCCGATCAGGCGACCCATCGTTGTCTTGCCGGACCCTATGCGGCCGATGATGCCGATCCGTTCTCCCGGTTTCACCGAAAGATTGAGGCCGGTCAGAACCTCGTTTTCCGAACCGGGATAGACGAACCCGACATTCCTGAACACCATCGCACCGTTGCGGATGGGGCGGTTGACGAAGCCCACCGTGTCCGGCCGGTCTTCCGGTTGAGCCATGATCGAATTGATGATTCTCAACGAGAGCATGGCTTGCCGCAGTCTCGAAAGCGTGATGGCGATCTGGCCAAGCGGAGCAACCGCGCGGCTCGCCAGCATGACCGTGCCTATTATTGCTCCCGTAGAAATATCCCCTTCCGAGAAGGCATAGGCGCCGGCTACGACCAGGGCGACGGTCACAAGCTGCTGTATGGCCTGGGTGATGTTGCCGGCGGCGGCCGAAAGCTGCTTGATCTTTTCCGACGTGTTGGCAGCGTTCTTGGAGTGCTCGCCCCATCTCCGCAGCAGATACGCTTCGGCCCGCAGCGATTTGATCGTCTCCAGCGTCGAAATGGATTCGACCAGCAAGGCCTGGCGCTGAGAAGCCTCGTTCATCGAGGCGGCGACTCGCCTGCCGATGCGTCGCTGCGTGATCAGCCCGACGATGACCGACGCCACGAAGGCCAGTGCCGGTATCACCACCAGCCAGCCGCCTATCGCATAGATGACCAGAAGAAAGACGAACACAAAAGCCGTATCGATGAAGACGCTGATCGTGTTGGAGGTGAAGAACTCCCTCACGAATTCATATTGGGTCACACGATTTGCGTATTCACCGGTCGAGCCAGGGCGCGCTGACAAAGACGAGTTGAGGACTTTTTCGAACAGAAGATATGATATTCGCAGATCTGCTTTGCGCCCGGCATAGTCGATGAGAGACGCCCTGGCGGTCTTCAAAAGCAGATCGAACAGAATGACGGCGCCGATGCCGATTGCCAGAACCCACAGCGTTGATGTTGCCTTGTTCGGCAGGATTCTGTCGTAGACGTTCATGGTGAAGATCGGCGAGGCGATGGCCAGCAGATTGATGAATATCGCCGACAGGACGACTTTCGAATAGGTGCGCCAGAACGCGCCCATCGTTCCCGTCAGCCAGTGACGCCTTTCTATCTTCGCCGCCGAACCGACCTTCATCCCTTCGGCGGCATTGGCATAGGTTATCGAAAAGGATACGCCGCCACTGATGAAACTGGCGGCAAGCTCGGATTTGGCGATGATCGTGCGGCCATCTTCCTGCGGGGCGGTCGTATATGCGCCGTCGTGCATCTCCGCCAGCAGGGCAACAGGCAACTGGCTGACGCGAAAGAGAATGGCAGGGAGATCGACACGACCGCGCAGAAAATCCCGGTGGCTGAATTCCTGGACCTCCAGACCGATCCGTTCGGCAAGATGCCTGATGTCCTCCACCTCTATTCGCGTCTCTGAAAGCGGAACCCCGGCGAACAGGACGGTTTCGGCGCTCGGTCTGCCGAGATATCCGGCAATAGCCGAAAAGCAGGCCTTGAATGCCTCTTTAGGAGAGAGGATGTTGGGTTGCTGATTCACGATCTGCCCGCAAGGACTCTCGATCGATCCTTAAACCGAGCTATTTCTTCCTGACCGGGGCGAGGATGTCGAAAGGCAGATCATTTTTCTGTTCCGACGGGGTGCGCGCATAGGTTTCGGTGTCAGCAGTCTCCGGCGTTGCAAACTCGGTCCTGGCATAAGCCGCCGCCTGTTTTGCCGGCTGAAGGTTCATCGTTTTCAGCAACTGCCCGGTCGCCGCCAACAGCCGATACTCGGCGAAAAGCGATGCGTAGGAGGCAGTATCCGCCAGCGCTGCTGTGTTGAACCGCGTATTTTGCGCGTCAAGCACGTCGAGCAGCGAACGCTGTCCGACCTTGAATTGCTCGCGGTAGGACGCGACGATTTTTACGCTCTCGGCAGCTTGCTGCCGCAGAGTCTTGGCAAGTTCGGCTTGCCGGAAACGGCGATCCCACGAGGTGCGGACGGCTTCCTCGATTTCCCGCAAGACCTGATTCAATCCAAGTCGCTGTTCGCTGGTGCGGCGGATCTGTTCTTGTTCGTTGGCCTTGTCGATACCTCCGCGATAGAGGTTCCAGCGCAGCACGAGCCGCGCTTGCAGGTCGCTGGCGTCGCCGTCATCGCCATCAACGTCGTATCCGGCCCGCGCACGGCCTTCGGCGACGATAGCGGGTCCGAATTTGGCTCGGGCTGCATCCACCAGTGAAGCAGCGGCGTCGATATCGCTATTGGCCATGTGAACGCGCGGATTGTTCTCGCGCGCCAGTCCCAGCGCCTCGTCAACCGACCTTGGCAGCGCGCCGCCAACACTGCCTGGCCTTGAGGCGTGGGTCAGCGGCTTGCCGACGGTCTTGAAGAATCGTATTTTGGCCTGTTCCAGCTCTTCGGTGGCTTCCTGCAAGCGTGCCTTGGCTGCTAAAAGCCGCTCCTGGGCTTGTTGGCCGTCGGCATCGTTCAGCGCACCACCCGCGATGCCTTGCCGGATATCGCCGAGAATCCCCTGATGGAAGCCCAGGTTCTTTTTCGCCTCTGAAACGATCGAGGCCTGCAGCATGTATTCAAGATAATCCTGGACGACGGAGAGCCCGATGAATTCAGATCGCTCCAGTACCCTGAAAGAAGCCCCGTCGACCCGCGACGCCTGATGGTTCAGTTCGGCCCGTCGTGCTCCACTGTCGTAGAGCGTTTGCGATATCACGACACCCGCTTCCGCCGGATAGAGCCCGTCCTCCTCTATGGAGAGCGCTCGTCGGGACGAATTGTCGAGGAGCCGGGCTCCCGCAGATGCCTCGAGATCGATGCTGGGAAGATAGAGCCCTTTCGCTTGACGCAGTTCGAATTCGATTGCTTCGCGGTTTTCGATCGCTTGGCCGATCTCCGGATTGGACTCGACGGCTACGGCCATCGCTTCCTTGAGCGTGAGGGCACTAGCGCTCCCGCAAGCCAGCATCGAAAATGTGAAGAGCAGGCCAAGGCGCTTGCCAATGGCCACTTTGATTGTCGTATTCATGGTCTACCCCACCCCACCCATGCTTCTGCCCGGTACTTTTTGTATGCCAAGCCTTCTCACCGAAGCTTTGACAAATTATCCAATAAATTCTTCGAATACGTCAGTGTTTATTGATCTAGGGCCGGCCAAGAAGCGAATTCGGGTCATAAGTTTCGGGAATGTAGCAAAAATGGCACATAAAACGGGCGCTCGCTGTGGTTGCGGTAAGCGCCTGCGCCTGTGATCAATGCTGCTCGCCGCCTTCCTTAAGCTTCGCGCAATCTTTGCAGCCTATTCTGCTTATCGATTGGCGAGGGAACATGACGCGCAAGCCACTACTGCTTTTTGCCTTCCCGGCTTTCATCCTTCTGATTCTTGCAGGGGAGCGAGCAGCGACGTTCCTGCTCGGAACCTATCCGGCCAGCCCCGCTTTGTGGCGGATCTGGCTTGAACTGCGGCCGTTGTCGATGATGTTCTGGCAGCAGGTCGACCTCTATCTGAGCGGTTCAATGGCCCTTGATGCCGCGATCCTGACCGCCGCATCGATCGTCTGCTGGATGGCTTGCCGGACGCGAAAATCGGCCGCGTTCTTCTTCCTTGCCAACCACGCCGCCCTGCTTTTCGCCGGGTTGATGATGGCTTCCAGCAGCCATTCTGAAACAGCGAGCACGATTGCGGCATTCACCGCGCCGAGCGGCCAGCCATTCTCGCTGATCCTCGATTTCACATGGCAAAACAGCCTGGTGCTGCTTCTGGGCACTGCGGCCTGCGCCTACTGTCATGTTGCGTTTCTCGGCGAAGCGCGACAGCGTTCCCGAGCGCTCGCCGTACGGCTTATTGCTCTGCAGCGGGATCTCTAATGCATGTCGCGCAAAAGTGCGCAGCGGTTTTGCGATAACGACCTGCATAAGAACAAGAACTTAAAGCGCGTCGCATGAATCCATTCAAACGCGACGCGCTTTAGGACCCGGGACACGCCGTGGTTTTCACGAAATGGGCTTTCACGTAGCCGTCCAGGCTCACTGACGGCAACGGATAGTAGGTGACCGGACACCATTGCCGCTTTCGGTCCGCCCCGGCCGGCCGGCATGGGCCTGTGGCCACGATGATGCCGTTATGATCGCTAGCGATTGCGCCCGTAGCCCTGGAGAGGTGGCTTGGCTGCGATCGGATATAGAGAACATCCCAAAAGTCGACATTGACAACATGGTAGCAGGTCGCAGCCGTCGCGCTCCCGATCGGCATTGCCAACAAGACGACGGCAGCTCTGCACGCGGCTGAACGCAAAAACCGTCTCTCGATGTCTGTCGCTTCTAGTTGATTTTCTTGTAGTGGACCTTGCCGTCAGGCTGCACGATGCGCTGGTAGGACGAGTTTGGGGGAGGGGGCGGCGCCGCGATCCTCTTTTTGGGCGGGCGCGGCGCTTCGACGATATTGGGTTCGATCGCTTCTTCGAGATCGGTGGCCGCTTCCGCCATGGTGCTGGTTGTGATCACGGGAGGCTCCGCTATGCTCGACATGTCGTCGTCACTGTCGAGGGGCAGCTCCTGTTCAAGCCGGGCAATGCTGCCTTTGACTTCGTTGAAGCTGCCCTGCAGTTGACCGTCCAGTTTTTCAAACCGGCTTTGAAAGCCGTTGTTCACCGTATCAATCCGGGCTGCGATCCGTTGCTCGAACGATCCGAGCTGTTCCAGCCGCCGTTCGACAAGGCGCAGATCGTTGATGCCGCGGTAGAAATAGACCGCGGCCGTTATGTTCACCGCCGTGATCAGCAAGGCGCCGACTGCGACAACGCCGATCATCCTTGCATTGCTCGGTTTCCCCACTGCAGCTTGTTCTTCCGTGTGGGCTGCCGGCCCAATATCGATTGCCGGCATATCCGGTTCGCTGATCATCGTCATTGGACCACCACCTTTGCGCCGACCGGGACGCGCTTGAAGAGATCGATCACATCAGTGTTGGTAAGACGGAAACATCCCGATGTTCCGTCGAAGCCGATGCCCTTGGGATCGTTGGTGCCGTGGATGCGGTAGAGCGTGTCGCGCCCGTCCCGCAGCAGATAGAGTGCCCTGGCGCCGAGAGGATTGTAGGGACCGGCGGGCACCATTTCCGGCAGCTCCGGCTGGCGGGCGCGCATTTCCCTGGGCGGGCGCCATTCCGGCCATTCCGTTTTCGCTCCCACCTTGACGATGCCGGTCCAGCCAAAGCCGTCGCGTCCGACGCTGATCTGGTAGCGCAGCGCCTGGCCCTGCCGGGTCACCAGATAAAGCGCCTTCTCGTCCTTGCGGATGATGATCGTGCCGGCCCGTTCCGCGGTTTGGAGAGCAACCGCCTTGCGCAGGCTGGGGCCCATTGCCGGCAGCGGCGGCCGGTCCGACAGCGCGGATCGGGCATGGGCGAATTCCCAGGCCGGTATCGCCAAGGCAAGGCCGATGATGCAGGCGCCGGCAAGCCCCGGGACGATGCGGTATCTACCGGGCTGCGTCATCGAGCCGCTCTTTGAACATCCGCTTCAGATCCTTGTTGAAGCGCGCCCGCCCGTCCACTTCGGAAGGCAGGATGGCCCGGTTCAGCGCGTCGGTCAGCAGCGCATTGTCCAGGCCGACCGACTTGATGTGCGGCGCCTTGAAGATCTTCTCGAGTTCGCTGCGCGAAAAGTGGTTGCCGAACCATTTGCGCTTATGCTTGTTGGCGACCAGCGTGATGTTCACCGAATTGCCGCGCAGTTCGCGGATCTTCGTGTAGAGCCGCTTGCCTTGCCGCAGCGAGGCGACGTTGAGCTCGAAGACGATGAAGATCTCGTCGCTCGTCGAAAGCACGGAATTCTGCCAGGGGGTTTCGATATTCGGCAGGTCGATGACGATGTCGTCGAACCGGTAGGCGACGAGGTCCAGCAGCCGGAACACGAAATCGGCGCCCTGCGGCTCAAACGGCAGCTGCGGCCTCTCGAATGAATAGAGGGTCAGGCCGGACGGACGAGAAAGCCTGATGACGTCCATCAGTTCGACATCGAGCCTTTCCGGCTGGCCGATAATGCCGGCCAGGTCGAACTGGTTGAACAGGTTGAGATAGGCGCCGCAATTGGCGCTCTGGAAATCGAGGTCGACGAGGCAGGTCGAAGCAGCCCTTTCGGTGGATTTCGACGCCAGGAATTCCGCCGCCGACAGAGCGATCGTCGTGGCGCCGGCGCCGCCGCTGGCGCTGATGAAGGTGATGATGCGGCTCTTGGTGCCCTGGTTGCCGGTATCGTGGAAGGTGACCGCGTTCAGCAGCTCCTTGGCGTCGAGCGGCTTGTGCAGCCAGTCCGAGGCGTTCATGCGAACCAGGATGCGCGTCTTTTCGGAGGTCAATTCGTCGGAGACCGCGATCAGCGGCACGGTCGCCCACAAAGCGCGCGCCGCGACGATACCGGGCTCGCCGAGCAACTCGCCATTGGCCAGGTCGAGGATGACGATGCCCGGGCGCGTCTCAGCGGGCGGACCGTTGAGGAAGTCAGCCGTCTCGGAAATCCTGACATCGTAGATGGCCAGCGCGTCGAGCCGCGTCGCCACCTCGCGTCTGAACTGCGGATCCGACGAGAACAGGGCCACCTGCTTTCGTTTGGTCGGGAGAACCTTGGTGTTGATGGCATTCATGGGGATGTACTCTTCAGGTCTTCGCCCGTGACCGTGCTGAGCATCGAGGGCATGGTGAGATTTCCGAATCCGAGGAGGCCGCCGAGGAAGAAAAACTGATAGGCCCGGTTCTGAAGGCTGACGGTGATCGTCGGCACCGGTCCGCCGAACCGAGTCTGGTAGCCCAGGCCGGTGGCCGAATAGGCGATGACGACATTATCGCGCCTGAGGCCAGGAAAGAAATGACACATACCCGGCCGCTGGTCTGTCCCCAACGCGGGACAGACGTCGTCATTAGTGACTGCCGTATCGCCGCGGAAGATGCGGCTGAAATTGGCGGCATTGAATGTACCGCCATTGCTGCAAGCGCCCGTGCCGGCGGTGTATGTGCAGGTGAATGGTCCGTAGGCCGCGGCAACGACCGGAGCGCCCGGTGTCGTCGTCGGTGCGGCTGTAGCTAGCGCGGTGGCAACCGGATCGGAAATCGAGGCCAGACGTGCGCCGAGCTGCACGGCCTTGTTGGCGGCGTTCCACTGATAGAGGGCGTAACCGAAATCGACGAAGCCGAGAGTGAGCGCAAACATAAGCGTCATTACGATGGCCATCTCCACCATCGCCGCGCCGTCTTCCGATCTTGCGAAACGCCTGATCATGATCAGAACCGGATCAACCGCTCCTCGTGAAAGCCGCTGAGCGTGATCGGGCCGATGCCGAGCAGCGACAGCATTCCGATGTCGTTGTAGTCCAACGTGCCTGCGGCCCGGACGATGCAGACCTGCGAGGTGGTGGAGCGATATAGGGTGACACCTGCGACCACGGCGTCATGGCACGACCCTGAGGCGGCAATGGTCACGGTAACGTTTGCCTTCGGCCAGCCGGCGATGCGCGCATTCCCAGTCCCCGCAGCATTGCCGAACACCGCGATGTTTATGGCAGTATCGGCGCAATTGATCGTCAGCCCGGCCTTGGTGTACAATTGACTGTTGCAGCGAGCGGCAAAGCGCGCGCCGTCCGAAAGCCCGGCCTCCATCAGCAGCTTTTTGTGGATCAGATTGCCGAATTCGAACACGCCCGCCGTGAGGGGTACCATGAGCGGTAGTATCAGCGCCGTCTCGACAAGCGCTGTGCCGCGATGGTCGCGTCGAAATCTGTCGAGGTAACGGAACAGGGTTCTGATCATCGCCATCACCGATAAAGCTGAGCTTCGTCGCGAAGGAAATTGTCGAGCGTACCCTGGCCGGCACCGCCGGTTACGTCGACCAGTTCGACCATCACCGACGCATCTTCCGATGCTGACGGTACGGGTTCAGTGAGGAAGAAACTGCCGAAGGCTTCGACCGGCAGATTGGTGCTGTGGCCCGACAGGCCGTTGCCCGCAGCTTCGAGAGCATTGCAGTTCAGGATAGCACCATAAATCAACCGACGATCGACTGTCGTGACAGGCGGTTGGCAAGCTGCCGGCGGCGTTCCGGTCTCTCCACCGGTCGACGCGGTGCCCACCAACCCTGCCGATATCTCGTAACGGTAGACCTCATAGCGTGTCGGCTTGGTCGTGTCCCACGACGCTGGATAGGCAGCGGACCCGAAATTGGTGCTCCAATAGCCGGAGAAATCCCAATTTCCGTCGCCCATCCTGCCGCCCAGATACGGGGTAGTCGCGTCGCGCGGAAGGCCCATCGTTCCAGCTTCGGTGAAGGAAAGTTTGTTCATGGAAGGGCATTGATTAGTGCTGCCGGTGGTCTGTATCGCCCCTTTTCGGACATTGTCGGCGGGACCGTACTCTGGGCTGTTGAAGTGGTTGCCGCTGGCTCCAATCCCGAAACGAACGTTGAAGGCGTCTTGCACCGGGCCGGCATTCTGACCGGTCTTCGTCGTTACGTTCGCGGAATTGTAGCAGCCGATTGGCGTCGATGTTGCGATCGTCTGAGCCAGTGCTTGGGCACCATTTCCCACGTTTGGCGGAGGCTCGAGGAAGCCGAAGTTGCCCGGGCCGGCCGCAGCGCCATTTCCAACCTTCCTCAGTTCGATCAGCCGGCGACGCACGGCCGGATCGGAAATGGCCTGCTCAAGCGTATAACCCCCGGCATTGTTTGTCCCGTTCACCATCTCATAGGGGTTGCACATGAAGACCGGTGTAAAATCGCACACGCCGGAGGTGAACCCCGCGACAGCGACGGCACCTATGGTCCAAGAGTTGCTGGTGCCGGATGATAGAATCGAGGCGGGAAAGATCGCGGCGAACCCTTGGGGAACGACCGTCACCTGGATGAACCGCGTTTCCGCCTCTCCGACAGCCTGGTTGGCATCTGCACGATAGGTGGCCAGATTGGCGTTTGTAATCCTGGTCCCGTCGCTGGCGGGGATCGCTTTGAGGAAGCACCAGGAAATGTTCCCAGCATTGTTGCAGGGTTGTGAGCCTCCTGGCTGGTCGGAGGTCAGGATGAACCTGCCTGCCGTGGAGAAATTGCTTTCGTTGTCTATGAGCATCGCCATGGCGCGTTCGGCTCGTGCCCAGGAACCGCTGCTTCCGTCCAGTTCCGCCGCCGCGGCTAGCGCAAAGCTGTCGGCCCCCTTCTGCAAATCATTGTGTAAGTTGTTGACCCGGCTCATGTCGATCGCCAGCAGGGAAAAGCCGATGATTGCCGGCAGCATGATGCTGACCAGTATCAGCGCTACTCCCCTTTGATCGTGCCAGAACGCGCGAACAATCCGCAGCATGGCCCTTGCTCCCCTGACGCCAGTCGCTTTGCCTGACGCTGAACCCGCACCCTTCTATTCAACCCCGGTGTTGCCGACGTTGACCGTGATGGCCGGCGGAGGCGGTGGCGGTGGTGGAAATTTGTAACTCTGGGCAACAGCGGCAGCGCGCGCGCCGTCGCCTTCGATCGCCGTGTTCCTCGACGCCGGATTGAGCGGATCGACCGTCTGCAGCAGCGAATTGTATTTCTGCGTGTCGCCGGCAGCCAGTGTCACCGTTTCGTAATTGTTCAGGTAGTCGGCGGCGCAGCCCGTCAGCCCGCCGGCGCACAAAAGAAGAATCAAGGCGCTATTTCTTGACATAAATCATTTTGTCCTTGGATTTCAGGTCGAGCATGTGGCCATAGGGGCCGACCACGCCTTCGCCCAGTTCATATTTGCGAACCATATCCTTGGTCACTTCGAGTTGACCGAGAATGAAGAGCTCCGGGTCGTTGGCCGGCCGTGTCTTGTCGAACGGCGTCGCCAGCTGCTCGCCCGGCTTTACCGGCCGCACGATACGCGGCGTGACGATCACGACCAGTTCGGTCTCTTCCTTCTGGTTGCTCGAATTCCGGAACAGCGTCCCGACGATCGGCACCTGGCCGAGCCACGGCACCTGCCGCTGGATCTTGGTGTTCTTGCTGGACAAAAGCCCGCCGACCGCGAAGCTCTGGCCGTCGCGCAACTCGACGACGGTAGACAGCTTGCGGTTGGTGAAGATCGGGTCGCCGGCGGTGGTAAAACCGGTGAGGTCGCTGACCTCCGGCGCCAGCCTGATGTTGATCTTGTCGTTGTTGAGCACGACCGGCGTGAACAGCAGATTGACACCGAACTGCTTGTATTCGACCGAGATCTCGCCATCACCCTCGTCGGTGCGGATAGGCACTTCGCCGCCGGCATTGAAGCTGGCGACCTCACCGGAAAGAGTGGTGAGATTGGGTTCGGCAAGCGTGCGCACCACCCCCTTGGCCTCGAGAGCCTCGATGATCAGGTCGACCTTGATGTTGCTGTCGATGACGCGGGTGATCAGCGCCGCGAATGGGTTGGTGTTCGAAAGAAGGCCGGTAAGCAGATTGCCCGGCCCCAGCACCACACCGTCCTCGTCGACGGCGGCTATGCCCGTTGCGGTGCGGGTCGTGCCGCTGCCGTTGGTGCTCCTGATTGAGACGCCAAGATCGCGGCCGGCGTTGCGCTTGGCCTCCAGCACCCGCACTTCGAGGTTAACCTGCTGGCTGTCGTCGACGGTCACGGCGTTTATGATCGCATCGGGGCCATATTGCTGGGCAACCTCCATGATCGCCGCCAGCGTGGCGCCGTCCTTGACATGGCCGCCAAGCCTGACCTTGCCGTTGATCGAACCGATATCGATGCGCGAATTGGGCGCCACTTGCCGGATCGCCTGCGCCATGTCGCTCACGTCGACGCCGACTTCGATCTGGATCACGCCAAGCGAGCGCTTGTCTTCGGAAAAGAGGTTGACGGTGGTGGTGCCGGCGCTCTTGCCGATGACATAGAGCGTCCGGTCGGTCATTGGCTGGGCGTCGGCGATCTTCTCGTCGCCGACGACGATGTCGCCCAGCGTGGCGTTCACCTGGATCGTTACCGACTGCGACATGGGCAGGAAAATACGGTGGACGCTGGGGTTCGATACATCGATCCTGCGGTCGGCTGCATGAGCAGCAAGGTCGATCGGCAGCAGCATGACCGAACAGGCCAGCGCGGCAGCCGCCAGTGGTCCCCGTAACATACGCATCTAGACTACCCCCTCTTGCCGAATCGTTCGGCAATACCCTAGCGTTATTTTTGTCGCGGCACGTCGTAAGATTCGAGTTTCACACCCCTGAACACGCCGATTGTCGCACGCGCCGGCGGTTCCGGCTGCACATATTTGATCACTTCCTTAACCACTTCTTGCACCTGGGGTGCTGCGGCCACTGCCGGAACAGGTTTTGCGCTGCTCAACAGGTCGAGCCTGCTTCCCACCCGCTCCACTGCCTGAGCCAATCCATTGATTTTTTCGTCCGCGCGCTTGCGCTCGGCCGCGGCCTCAGCCTCGGCTATTGCCTGCTTGGCGAGTTCGGCCTGCCTGGCGGCGACATCGGCGGGCGTGTCGCCCGTAAGGTCTGACAGCGTCACGCGTTCGGTCGTCTCGCCGCTGCTGGCGGCGGCCTGGCGAAGCGCCAGTGAGAGCTGGCCGGCGCCGGCGGCAAGTGTAAGCTTCTGGGCGTCCCTGGTGCTGGCTTCAAGTGTGACGGACTTCACCACCGTCGGGCTTTCCTTGCTTTCGTCGGCGACCTGGTCGACGGCGAGCACCTTCATGCTCTGCAGCAGCACGTCGACAAAACTCTTGTCCGGGCCTTCATTGCTGCGCACTGTGCGCGTCAGCAGCACGTCGACGCGGTCGCCGGGGAAGACGAACCCGGCTACTCCAAGCACGTCGTTGACGCGAATAGAAACGGCCTTCATGCCTTCGCCGAGCACTGCAGAAAGCGTGGCGCGCTGGCCGGGGCCGGTGATCTTGGTCGCTAAAAGAGGCTCGTTCGTGCCGATCGCTTGCAGCGCCTGTCTTGTGCCGTCGCCGGCCAGCGCTTCTTTGGTCGTCTTGAAGGCGCCGGCTGGTACCGCGCCCGCCGGCCATGCGATCTCGCGCAATTTGTCGGCGGTCAAAGTATCGCCGAACTTCAGCGCCACCGCCGCCACCACGACCGTGTCGCGCGGAATATCCTTCGCCTGTGCCATGTTGCTGCGCTGGCTGGCCAGCCAGATATTGACGAGAACCACCGCTAGCACGCCGAACACACCGGCGAGTACGATCATGATAAGTGTATTGGCGCGCATAGACCCAAGCCCCAAACCCCAAGAGCGGGAATTCGCCCGCCGCGATGGATTCAGGCCCGGATCGAATAAATCCGGGCCTGAAGATCAAGCGATTAGCTTCCGGTGCCGCTTCCGCAGCTACCAAGGCCGCTGGACTGCAGATCGGCGCAGAGATCGGTAAATCGGCCGTTCACCCACAGTCCGATGCCGACGATGATGAGAATCGCGGCGCCGGCGATAATGCCGACCAGGATGGAATATTCGACCATGGCAGCGCCGTTTTCGTCGTCGCGGAACTGCCGGGCCATCGTCATGAGCTTCTTCATGATAATTTCTCCCTTTGGAGGTTTGAACCCGACGAGACAGAGCCAAGGATGAACCCCATACCCAAGCATCCCCCGTCATCTCGATCTAAGTCCCGACGAAAACCAGAGTCAAACGGGATTAAGGATTGCTTAACTTTCCTATACATGATTTGGCAAGAATATTGCCGATCTGAGGCAGACCAAAACATTGATTCGGCTCATTTTTCAACCCTCTTAACCATTCGTTCACAATTTGGCCGCGGGTATGGCGGAAGTGGGGCAGCATTAGCGGTAGTGCATATTCCTTTATATCTTAAGGGCTTGCGTGGGTTCCATGGCGCCTTTGTGACGAAAAAGCTTCTGGCATTGAAAGGCGGGTGCTCGTGTTCCATTAGGACAGCGCCGCTGACCAACTAGACGTCGCGTTTTCTTATCCTTGATTTTAACTATGTCTGAAGTATTAAGTTGCATGGTGCGGCTGGCGCTTGTGCCAAGCGTGGTTAACGCTTAGTTTCGCGGTGGGGCATTTACACGGGGAGAAGCGTCATGCTGGGGCGATTCATCAAGGGATCAAGCGAGCCGCGGGTCGAGCCAACGCTCCATCCAATAGCGGCGGTGTCGCCTGTCGTCCCTACGCTTTCCGCAGCCTCCGATCTAGCGCCGCATGGCGACGATTTCCTGACACTCAAAGTCGATCTCCATCGTCACCTGATCGACCGCTTCAACCTCGCCGTCCTCGAAACAGCGTCCAAGGGCGAGATCCTCAACGAGATCCGACCGATCGTGCGCGAATTCGTCCGTAGTCGAAACGTGCCGTTGAACGCCCGCGAACTCGATCAACTGACCAGCGACACGGCCGACGAGATGCTTGGGCTCGGGCCGATCGAACCGCTGCTCAAGGATGACTCGATTGCTGACATCCTGATCAACACCCACAACCGTGTTTTCATCGAGCGGCGCGGCGTGATCGAGGAGACATCGATCCGTTTCCGCGACGAGGCGCATCTGCTGCGTGTCATCAACAAGATCGTCTCGGCGATCGGCCGCCGCGTCGATGAATCCGCGCCGATGGTCGACGCGCGGCTGGAAGATGGGTCGCGCGTCAACATCGCGGTACGGCCGATCTCGGTGGATGGCCCGCTGGTGTCTATCCGCAAATTCTCCAAAAACCCCTATTCGCTCGAACGCCTGATGGCGTTCAATTCGATTCGCCAGCCGATGATCGACCTGATGCGCATTGCCGTGCAGGCACGCAAGTCGATCCTGGTTTCAGGCGGCACCGGCAGCGGCAAGACGACCTTGCTCAACGCCTTGTCGAGCTACATCCCGGCCAAGGAGCGCCTGATCACCATCGAGGACGCGGCGGAACTGCAGTTGCAGCAGCCACATGTCGGCCGGCTGGAGACGCGTCCGCCCAATGTCGAGGGCAAGGGCGAGATTCGTCAGCGCGAACTGCTCAAGAATGCGTTGCGCATGCGGCCGGACCGCATCATCGTCGGCGAGGTGCGCGGCGAGGAGGCCTTCGATATGCTGCAAGCCATGAACACCGGCCACGAAGGCTCGATGACCACCATCCATGCCAACACGCCGCGCGATGCGATATCACGGCTCGAGCAAATGGTCGGCATGGCCGGCATGCCGATGACCCATGAGTCCATTCGGGCGCAGATCGCGTCGGCCATCGACATCATCGTGCAGACACAGCGCCTTTCAGACGGTGGGAGGCGGGTTGTTTCCATCTCGGAGCTCACCGGTATGGAAGGCAATGTCGTCCAACTCCAGGAAATTTATCATTTCGTTCGCCGGGATTCGACTGCCGAAGGTAAGATCATCGGAGAATTTCGCGCCACCGGCGTCCGTCCGCGCTTTGCTCAGGAGGCGGCGACGCTCGGCCACCACTTCGCCAAGGATGCCTTCAATCCGCAGGTGCCGCTCTGATGCCGACCGGCCAGACGTTGCTTTACTTTATCTATGTACTTGCAGCCGCGTCGATGATCCTTGCCGCCGAATCCCTCTATGTGTCGTACGCGGCGCGGCGCGTTCGAGCCGGTACGATCAACCGTCGTCTCGCGCGCCTGGCGGAGGAGGCACCTGCAGAAAAGACCCTTCAAGGCTTGCTCCGCGAACGCGGGCTGACGGATTCGGGCGATTACATCTTTGGCATGGTCGCTTTGAACCGGCTTTACACACAATCCGGCATTACCGGCAATCCGCTGGCTTTCGCGGCAATGTTCCTTCTTGGCGGGCTGGTGCTCGGACTGGTGCTGCCGTTGCTTTTTGGCTTCTCCACTGTCGTGGCGCTGATCGCTTTCCTGCTGGTGGGATTTGCGCTGCCGCTTCTCGTCCTTCGGCGCGCACGCAATAAGCGTATCCTGAAATTCGCTGCTCAGCTTCCCGATGCGCTCGACATGATCGTGCGTTCGCTGCGTGCCGGTCACCCGACTACGGTCGCTATCGCCCTTGTCGCCCGTGAAATGCCTGACCCGCTCGGCACCGAATTCGGCATTGTTTCCGACGAAATCACCTTTGGTCTCAGCATTGAACAGGCAGTGCGGAAACTGTCGCAACGTGTAGGGTTTGAAGGTCTCCATCTGCTTTCGGTATCGCTCTCGATCCAGGCCAAGACAGGCGGAAATCTCACTGAGATCCTGTCGAACCTCTCATCGGTGCTGCGCGAGAGGGAGAAATTGCGAATGAAAATCCGGGCGCTCTCGGCCGAAGGCCGGATGTCGGCATGGATCATTTCCTTGTTTCCGCTCGTCATGTTCGGTCTGCTTATGGTCATTGCACCGAGCTATTACGGCGACATATGGAACAGCCCACTCGTCATGCCCGTATTCCTGATCTTCGGACTGTGGGCGTTGCTGGGTGATTTCATCATGTACCGTATGGTCAACTTCGATTTCTGACGGGAGCGTGACATAGACCTTTTTTCGAACACTCAAGATTTGGGCCTTTTGGTCTCAATTGCCGTTTTCCTGGCGGCGATGGCGCTATTCCTGTTCGGAGCCCTTGTCTTCAGGCCTGCCCTTCAGACCCGCAAACTGGTGGCGCAAAGCTTGCGTTCCGAGGGGATTGCCGACCGCCGGTCCCTTGCTGGGCAGGAACAGCTTGCCCAGATTGCGGCACAGCGCCCGGTCGACGCCTATTTCCGATCGGTCGAAAAGGAGCGAAGCGAGCCGAATGCCCTTGAGGCAAAGCTCTTTCGCGCAGGATTCTATCAAGCAAGCGCGCCTCTGATGTATACGTTGTCGCGATTCGGCGCTGTCGCTGTCGGCTTTCTCGGATCATACACGGGGTTGGTTGCAGTGGTGCCGCCGCAAATCCCAGGGTTCCTGACCTTCGCAGCTGCTGCTTTGTTTGGTCTTGCTTGCCTCGTCATTCCGAGCGTCGCCCTCGATCGATTCGAGAATGCGCAGAAGGAAACTTATCGTCGCGGCTTTCCCGATTTCATGGACATGATGATCACCTGCGCCGACGCCGGCATGAGCCTGGAGGCCGCAGTTGAGCGTGTCACTCAGGAACTGGCCGGTACCCACAAATGGCTCGGCATCCAGCTAGCGATCATGAATCTGCAACTGCGCGCCGGCAAGCCGCTGCGCGAGGGTCTTCGAGATCTCTCCGATCGTCTTGGCCTGGAGGAGGCGCGAGCGCTGTCGATATTGTTTCGGCAGTCGGAAGAACTCGGCACCAGCCTGACGGATGCGTTACGCGTTTACAGCGATGAAATGCGCGGCAAGAGAATTCTTCGCGCTGAAGAGCGCGGCAACGCATTGCCGGTCAAAATGATGATCCCGTTGGGGGTCTGCGTCTTTCCGGTTGTCCTGATGATTGTGCTGTTACCGATTATTGTTCGCATGAGGGGTGTTTTCTTCTAAGCAGGTATATGCTTTGGTCGAAAATACAGAGTCGGAGAGAACTCTTTTGGGGGACGAAATGACAGGGCCAATGCGCCTCGCGGCCGTAGCCGGTTTGCTGCTTATCGTGCTTTCCGGCTGTCAGACGGCTGATAGCGGCGTCGTCCGCACCAACGAGCCCTCGAAAGGTGATGTGACAGCCTTTGGCGATGCCTTCGACGGGCTGAAGACGGTCAGCGACGTCGAGTACTATGCCTCGGACCAGGCTGTTGCCGAAGCCAAGAACCAGTTCCGTGCGGAAAACTACGGCAATGCCGGCGCCCTGTTCTACAAGGCGACGCGACTGGCGCCCAACGACGGTGGTGCCTGGATGGGCCTGGCCGCCTCTAGCGATCGCATCCGCCGTTTCGACCTCTCCGACCTGGCCTATCGCCAGGCCTTCCGGCTGGTCGGCGGGACGCCCGAATATTACAACAATGTCGGTTATTCCTATCTGCTGCGCGGCAAGCTGCAGGACGCGCGCAGCAATTTCCTCAAGGCTTACGAGCTGGCGCCCAACGATCCGACCGTGGCCAACAATCTGCGGCTCCTGTCGTCCAGCGTGAAGAATCTCGAGCGGTAAGGCGATAGCATGTTGCTCGCCGCATCGCTGCTGCTGAAGGGACTAGCCATTCCTTTGCTGGCAAGGATCGCCTGGCTCGACTTCACCACCCAGAAGATATCCAACCAGAATGTGCTGCTGCTGCTTTGCCTGGGGTTGGGCTCGCTGCAGCTCCTGTCGGTGCAATCCGGGTCGTGGTGGGACATGGGCCTGAGCGGGCTTGCCGGTCTTTTGCTGCTCGTTGCGCTCTTCCCGTTCTGGGCCCTGCGCAAGATCGGGGCCGGCGATGTCAAGCTGATGGCGGTCACGCCGTTGCTGATCGGCGGCAGCGGCCTCGTCGTATTTTCAGTGCTGCTGCTGGTTTTCGCGCTCGCCACAGCGATGGTCGTCAAAAATCCGCTCATGCTGCCGCAAGGCGTCTTTCGCCTGTATGTTCAGCACCTGGACCGCAAAGGCGTTGTGCCGTTCGGCGTGCCGATCTCGCTCGCAGCGATCTGCACGATAGCGTTTCAGATCTACGTCACCTTGATGCCCCATCCCGGTCCGGCGATCTGACCAGACAGGAATAGCCGCAACTGCTTGGACAACCTAAACGCCCCGGATGGCGATGGCGATGTTCGGCCCGGCCTAGCCGGCGAGCGACCGACGGTTATTCCGAACCGATTGGCGAGGCTAACGGCGCTTACCGCCATCCGGCCGCCTGAGCATCGGCCTCAGAACAAAACCAGCGCTCGCCCTTTCCAGCGGAGAGGTGACTTGCGCGGGGATTTTACGCGGTCTGAAGCTGGTCGGCAGAACTCGCGCCTGACATCGCTATCAACCGTCCAGCGGCGACCGCGGCCAAAACTATGAAGGCAGCAGTGACGGTAAGGAAGATCGAGGACGCGAGAACAGTCCCGTCCTGCACATAACAACTTGCGAATTCCATAACGCTCTTCCCCTTAAACCCACCTAATCCCGATCCAGCGGCCCAACACCCGCTCTGCCAATTAAGCATGATCTTGATTCAAGAGAAATACAAGTGATCGCTAATGTCCGGCACTTTCGGACCAGCGGAGTGCACTTGGCGCCGGTTGCGGGGTTGTTGGTTCGATCTCGTCTCACGTGGTTGCTACCGCGCGTTGATAGGGTCGACCCGACAGCCGCTGCGGAGTAGGATCTGCTGCACCTCAACGGCCACGATCTGCGCGACATGGCACTGGAGGATCGGCGGGAAATCCTGGCTGGCCTTATAGGGTCTGACAGCCGCATCCAGTTCAGTGAGACAATGCCGGGCGAGGCTAATGCGATCTATCATCTGATCGACGCGGCCGGCCTGGAAGGGATGATATCGAAGCGCCGAGACAGCAAATATCGCAGCGGCCCGACTACCAATTGGCTGAAAACAAAATCCTTCACCGAAAACGAGTTTGAACTTCTCGGCGTCGAACGCGAGAGAGGCAAGCCGGCTTTCGCCCTCATGGCCGAGCCCGGCACCCGCAAGCTGGAGCGGGTGAAGCGATTCGAACGCTCGACCCCAACCTTGGCAAGGTTGAGTACTGACATTCCTACTGGTTCCGGGAACACTCCCAAGCTTGCTAGCCCATTGAATTTACAAGCAATAAGCCATATCGAAATTCCTGCACCTTTCTTCCCGGTGGCGACATGGTGGCGACATGGCTTCCATAATTTGGCCCAAGGCGATTAAACTTGCCGAGCTACCCGGCGTAACACCCCACACGCTGCGACATACGCTTGGTTCCGCAGCGGTATCCACTGGTGAGACACTGGCGATGACGGGCGCAATCCTCGGACATAGCAACCATCGCTCTACTGCAATCTCTGCACATATTCAGCGCGATCCTGCGACCAAATCGGCCGACAGGGCTGTCGGTCCGATAGCGGCCGCGCTTTCGGGAAAGCCGTCTGCAAAGGTCGTCAAACTCCGTAGCCGACAGCAGGTCTCTGCCTGAGCCCTCCATAGCTCCGCAGTCGTTTCGCCACCCTCCATCAAGGTTTGGTTGCCAAAGTTGAACCACAAGTCGTCCTTGGTTTCGAGCAGAACCGCTTTGGATAGAAGCGGCTTTTGTCCTTCAGTCCCGTGCGCGAGCTGACGCGCACGATGGTTGTGGCGTCTGGCAGGCGCAGTTCACCGGGAAAGCGGCGCTGGCCTTCGAGCCAGCCAGTCTCGCGCGAGACGGTGACGGTGCGCTGCTCGATGCGGCCATGGCCCTTGTCGAGATCGACGAAGCTGTCGAGGCAATCGGCTGGAGCGTCGTCGAAATAGCGCTCGATCTCGGCTCTGAGCGTCGGCTGGTTGGCCTTGACGGCGAGCAGGTAGTCGGCGCCGGCATCCCTGATGGTGGTAGCAATGGCGGCATTGGTGGCGATGGCGTCGATCGAGACGAGCGTGCCCTTGAGGCCGTCATTTGCCGCCAGGCGCTCGACAAGCACCGGGATCGCGGTCGTCTCGTTGCTCTTGTCAGCGACGGCCTCCTGTCCGAGCACGAGACGGGCAGTGGTGGCGAAGGCCGAGACCAGATGCAGCGGCGCCTTGCCAGCGCCGCGATCGTGGCTGCGCCGTGACGTCTTGCCGTCGATGGCGACGAAGCCCGGCTTGTCGGGCCATGTCTGGCGCACCCATGAGGTGAAGGCGGCCGAGAACAGGCCGGGATCGACGCGGTTCATCAGCATGGTCAGCCAGCGCCCGCCTGGCACGCCGTGATGATAGGGCAAGTAGCGGCGCAGGAAGTCGAGACGCGCCGCGCCCCAGTCGGCAATCAGATCATAGTCGTCGCAGTCGCAGATCGTGCCGCAGACAACCAGAAGCAGGACTTCCGGCAGCGGATGCGCCACCCGCCACGGCTCGCGCGGGTCTTCGATTGAGGCGAAATGCTCCAGAAGCGCCTTCAGGCGCGGCTTGTCAAATCCTTCGAGGGTGGCAAGGGTCATGGCACGGCTCCGAATCATCGAAGCCCCATGGAATCAGATCAACCGCAATCCTAAAGTGCGTTAACCCGAGTTCGAAGCTACAGTTGCGTTTTGCGGTGACCGGTCGCATTATCCCGCCGGGGCGGGATTCCATTTGGATTTACTGAAGAAGCTCTTGATCATTGTGCTTGCTGGCGCCGGCGCCGCCGGAGCCGTAGCGCTCATTGAACGATTGGTTCTTGAGCCCCCAAGGCCCGCCGTGATGGGCGATCCGCCACCACTCCCAATCATCAAGGAAAAGCCGGTTCGAAAATGGAGATGGCGCCTGACATAGCCGCTAAACCGGCTCGAATGACTGCGTCGGTGAAGCTCGGGATATTCTGCCTGATCTATGCCGGCACCGCGGCGCTGCTGTTCCCGGAATCATTCCTGGCGGCTTTTGGTGAAACCCGTTTGCGGCTCTACTACCTGCTGATGCCACTGATGGTGTTTCTCGGCCTGGCCATCGCCGGCGTCATCAACCGGCCGCGATCGCCGCTCGGTTTCGTTCGAGACAAGTTGGCGGCGCGCGGCATCGGCGCTACGTCGACCATCCTGATCTTCATGGCCTGCGTCGCGGCGTACACCGCCTACAAGCACGACTTTTCCGGCCTGGTGACCTTCTTCGCCGATCCGCTATTCGCCCGCGTTGACGCTGCCATCCATTTCGGCGATCCTTGGCGCTGGGCCCGTTCGGTGCCGGTCCCGCCGGCGCTTGACCGGCTGCTCTACGTCCTCTATTCGCAGCTCTGGCTCGTACTCCTTGCCGGCATCGTGGTGTTCGCGGCGTGGCTGGAGAACGCCGCCGCCCGCCAACGCTATTTCCTGGCATTGACCACAACCGGGATCCTGCTGGGCGTCGCCGTCCGCCTGCTTGGCTCGTCGGCCGGGCCGATCTTCTACGACCGCATGTTCGGCGGCGATCGCTTCGCGGACCTCATCACAGCGTTGAAAGCAAGCAATGCCGGGCCCGATACGCTCCGGATTACCGACTACCTGTACTCTTCTTATACCGACAACGTGACCGTCGTCGGCAGCGGCATCTCGGCCATGCCGAGTTTCCACGTCGCCATCGTCACCTTGAACGCGCTGTTCCTATGGAGCCTCAACCGTTGGGTAGGCGCCATCGCATGGCTCTATGCCGCGGTAATCCTGTTCGGATCTGTCTATTCGGGCTGGCACTATGCCATTGACGGCTATGTATCGATCGCCGCGGTGCTGCTGATCTGGAGATGGGCAAGCCGCAGAACATATAACTGGCTATAATCCGCACAAATCCGCCCGGTCTAGAGCCTACAATTGTGCGAAATGGTTAAGGACGGGGATTCTACTTACGGTTTCATTGGCTTATGATGTGGGTGAACGGTCGCTTCACCGATCTCTGCGCGGACTTGGCTTCGGCGGTTGGCTCCTGCGGAAGCGGCGCCGGCAGCTGATACGGAACAAGCGCGCTCTTGTCACTTGAACCCGACGTCAACCCCACCGAACAGGGGGTGCTGGGTGTTCCCATCAGTGTCCGGGACCGTTGATCGGCGGGGCCAGTCTGAAGCGATTCGGGCGCCAATGGCAGGTCAAAGGTCAGCCTCAACGGATGCCTTTGTCGCCACCGGTTTTGTGGTTGGTTAACCAGAAGTATCCCCGCCGTGTTGTAAAATAAAGTACTTGGCTTATGATGGGATAGGGCGTGGGGAGACAATCTTGGCGTTGAAACTGGTTATCCAGATTCCCTGCTACAATGAGGCAGCGAGTCTTGGAGCAACTGTTACGGCGATACCGCGCGAGATCGACGGAATAGATAGCGTCGATATCCTCGTGATCGACGACGGCAGCACCGATGGGACTGCCGAAGTTGCGAGAAGCCTTAACGTGAATCATGTGGTTAGCCACCGGCGCAATCGGGGACTGGCGGCTGCGTTCCAGACAGGAATAGATGCCAGCCTTCGCGCGGGAGCTGGCATTATTGTCAATACTGACGCTGACAACCAGTATGACGCGTCGGACATAGAGCTGCTTATAGGGCCGATTCTACGCGGCGAGGCCGACATCGTCATTGGCGACCGCCAAGTCGGCACAAATCACCATTTCTCATCAGGCAAGCAGGCCCTGCAGCGCATTGGCACTGGCTTGGTCCGCCATTTGGCGGGGATCGACATTCCCGATGCAGTCAGCGGGTTTCGGGCCATGAGCCGCGAGGCGGCGATGCAGATCAATATCGTTTCGCGCTTTTCCTACACGACGGAAATGCTGATCCTGGCTGGCCAGAGGCGGATGGCAGTGGTGTCGGTGCCTGTCCGGACCAACGCGCCGATGCGCGAATCGCGGCTGTTCAAAAGCATACCTAACTTTATTTTCAATACCAGCATCACGATCGCGCGAGCCTATGCGCTTTACAATCCGCTGAATACATTTCTGCTCATCGGCAGCTTGATCTCTTTGATCGGAGCATTGCCAGTACTACGTTTTCTGTGGCTGTTTCTGGCCGGGAACAGTAGCGGCCACATCCAGTCGCTGGTGCTTGGGGGAGTGCTGATCATTATCGGCTTCATCACTTTGCTTTTCGGGATTGTCGCCGATCTCATCGGGCGCAACCGGCAAATGCTCGAAATGGCTCTTTTCAAGCTACGGAAAATCGAAGAGCGACTGGATCGAGTCGAGTGATGACGAGTCTGGCCGGCTTTCTTGACGCGAAGCCTGAAAGTCCTGTCGGGGTTGGCCGACGGACAATTCTTTTCCTTTTCGGCACAATCGCCGCGCTTCAACTGGCGACGGCACTCTTTCGCGAAGTGAACTGGGATGAATTCCATTTCCTGTCGCTGGTGTTCGAGTACAGGCGGGCTTCGCTTAGCCTTGCCCTGCAGACATTTCACGTCCATCTATTTTCATGGCTGGTGCTGCTGCCGACCGACGAGATAGGTATGGTCGTTGTGGCGCGTTGCCTGATGTGGCTTCTCCACCTGGCGACGCTCTGGTTCCTTTTGAAAACAACTGAGAGCCTCCTTTCCGCCCGCGGGGCTTTGTGGGCGACGTTACTTTACGCCACACTGGTCTTCGTAATGCGGCACGGGACGAGCTTCCGCGCCGACCCCATCATCACCGCACTTCTCATGGGTGCACTCTTCGGACTGACTCGCGACCGCCTCCCCCTCGGAGTGCTGACCCTTTCTGCGCTGGCAGTGACGCTTGCGGGATTGATCTCGATAAAATCGGTCTTCTATGTTCCTATCATCATAATGGTCGCAGTGCTGCGGCTGGTACGCACCCCCGACAAGATGTTGCTCCGCAACATGGTCATCGCGCTCTCCATAGCTGTCGTGGCATTCGCAGGTTTGTTTCTTTGGCACGCAGCGAGCTTGGCGCAGAGCGGGCCTCCGGCCAGAAACACCCTAACCGACGCCTACAACAAGCAACTCGTTGACAACGATCTTTTCCACGGGGCCCGATTTCTGCTGTACTCGCTGGTTTGGAGCGCGCCGCAATGGTCTGTGATCGGCGCTGGAATAGGCTTGGCTATAGCGCGTGTGGTCAAGACTCGAAGTGTGGAAAGGCTCCACGCGTTGACTATACTGAGCTTCATTTCGCCGCTGTTGCTCATTGCCTTCTATCGAAACAGCTTCCCCTATTTCTATGTGTTCATGATGGCACCAGTAGCGTTGGTCGGGGCGTTGACCGCAGACGCGCTACGCCCACTGTCGAAAATTGCAGGGACGCTTCCCGCGATATTCGTTGCCTTGGCGGCAGTCCAGGCGGCTCCAGAATTTCAGCGAGACCAATCGGCCCAGCAGTCGCTGATTTCTGCAGTGCATCAGATCTTTCCGGAACCAGTGCCATATATTGCTCAAGCAGGCGTTATCGTGCGTTATCCCAATGTGGGATTTCTGATGAGTACCTGGGGAATTGGACAGTATCGCAATCGTGGAGAACCGGTGCTCCTACATGCGATTAATGAAAAAAAACCGCTCTTCGTCATCGTCTCCGGCCCGGCGCTCTCAGCCGCCCTGGAGCCCGACACCAACGCTGCAAGGCCGGGCGAGGAATTGCTACCAGCGGACATAGAGGCGTTGAGGGAGAACTATGTCCGGCATTGGGGTCCAATTTGGATCGCGGGAAAGCAACTGCCTGCGACGAGCGGCATGGAAGCTGCATTCGCACTTACCATTCCGGGACCATATACAATCACGGCGGATGCTCCGGTCCAGATTGACCAGCAGCTAGTCCATCCGGGCGATGTTGTCGAACTCGCTGTCGGCATGCACACCTATCGAGGAGGAATGGCCGCGTTACGCCATGGACGAAACCCGCCAGTTCCCGCGCGTGGGCCGCCAACGTTGGTCTTCACCGGATTCTGAACGGAGGATCTCCTAGCTTGCGCGTCCTGATCTCTACGTCAACTTTCCCCCGCTTTCATGGCGATAACGTCACTCCCTTCATGGCCGATCTGGTTTTCGCACTCGCCTCCAGAGGAATAGAATTGGACGTGTTGGCCCCGCATTCTCCTGGCAGCAAGAAGATCGAGGGCTTCGGCAACGGCGTTACCGTTCATCGCTTTCGCTATGCCTGGCCTGAAAAGGCGGAGAACATCTTCTATGGCGCGGGAGCCCTCGAAAACCTCAAGTCAAAGCCGTTAAAGGCGATGAAGCTACCATTCGTCGCGGTCGCGCAAGCCGCTGCTACCTATTGTCTCGCCAGATCGCGTCGTTATGATCTGATCCATGCACATTGGGTGATCCCGCAAGGTATCACGGCATTACCTTCCTGCCTCGGTCGAACGGCCCTCGTCGTCACTGCGCATGGCAGCGATGTCCTCGGTTTGCAGGGACGCCTGCCGATGTGGGCGAAACAGCTTGTCGTGCGACACGCCTCATTCCTGACAGCTAATTCTGTCGCGACGGCGAATGCCCTTCACGCGCTGAGCGCTGACCCAGGTCGCGTCGAGATCGTTCCGATCGGAGCGTCTCTACGGCCTGCCGAGACGACGATCCCTGCCGGGAGAGATGGATTCGCCGATGAAGCAAGCCCACTCCTGCTTTTCGTCGGAAGATTGATCGACTGCAAAGGAGCAGACGATGCGGTCGCGGCTCTCGCGTTGCTGCAAAACCGTCTACCGCGCGCAAGACTCGTTGTCGTGGGCGACGGTCCGGAACGGCAAGCGCTGGAGGCAAAGGCGGCGTCTCTCGGGATCAGCGACTGCATACTGTTTACCGGCTGGCTGCAGCCGGCGAACGTTATCTATTGGATGCGCAGGGGCGATGTGCTGATCATTCCTTCCCGCCGTGCGGTGGATGGAACAATGGAAGCACAGGGCGTCGTGCCGCTCGAAGCAATGCTTCACAATCTGCCTGTGATTGCTTCGCGATGCGGTGGTCTTGTCGATATCATACGACATGAGGAGACGGGGCTTCTGGTTGCCGAGCGATCGCCAGGAGAAATCTCGGACGCGGTGGAGACGATCGTCACAAACAAGGATTTCGCGACACGCCTCTCTGCCCGTGCCAAGGAATGGGTTTTATCGGAGGGTACGATGGCCAGGACGGCCGAACGGTTCCACGAGATTTATCAGCGGGTTTTATCGGTCGGAGGGTGAAACCATCAATGCCCTCGCCAAAAAATGACTTTGGGCAAACGAATGGAAAAACGCCGGAGCTGATTATGACATTGCGGGCATGGGCAAGAAGGAGTTGGCTAGCGGGGCCGCTGATTCGGCGCGCATATTTTGCGCTGGCCACGCTGAAATTTCGGAATTCTGCTGATTACTGGGAAAGGCGCTATGATGGCGGCGGCACATCAGGTGCCGGTTCAGTCAACCATCTGGCGCGGTTCAAAGCCGATTTTCTCAACCGCTTTGTAGCAAATCACGAAATTCGCTCGGTGGTCGAGTTCGGCTGTGGCGATGGAACGCAACTGACCCTGGCGGAATATCCCAACTATCTAGGGCTCGATACTGCACCTTCAGCTGTCGCATTATGTCGGAAGCGGTTTGCAGGTGATCCAACGAAACAATTCGAACTTGTCGATCACGATCCCGGTCGGCGCGATCTGGCACTGTCACTGGATGTAGTATATCATTTAGTGGAGGATGAAGTGTTCGAGACCTACATGCACCACCTGTTCTCTGCCTCCGATCGGTTTGTTATTTTGTATTCCAGCAATTCAGCCGAATCGACCCCGGAACCGCACATCAGGCATCGCGTATTTACCGACTGGATCGAGGCCAATCGACCGGAATGGAAACTTTATTCGGTGATGCCGAACGCTTATCAGCTCAATCCGCGCGATCCCGACAATACATCCTTTGCCGATTTCTACGTATACAGCCGATCCTAGCCAGACGGCCGCCTCAATCGCCTCGTTCCTACAATGAAAATTGCGAGCAAAAGTAAGCCGAGCACTACGGCGATCCGGTTAGTCCCAGCAATCACGAAGCCTGCGGCGGAATCGATATTGGCAAGAGGCGACAGCAACGCAGTTATCGCCTCAGTGACGCCCAAGCCTGCCGGAATGAAAGATGTGACTGTTCCGATGATCGAGGCGATTGAAAAGGTTGAAGCCTGATCAAAGCCGAGGCCGATCCCGAGCGCCTTTGCCGCCAGACAGAGCCGGATGGCTTCGAGGACCAGTCCGGCAAATTTGACCATCAACGCCGAAGCAATCAGTCTCCAGCCGGTGCGGAGGCGCGCAAAGAAGACGATGCTGCCCCCAATGAACAGCGACCCGCATGTGACAAAGCCCGCGCCAATTTTGACATGGCCGAGCGCAAGAAGGAAAAAACCCGAATAGCCGAACGCAGATCCAAACCACAAGGCCATGAAGATGACAATCAGGCTGCCTCCGAGTTTCAGCCCGATCCCGTAGACTCGCAGCGCCGTAGCACGCGACAGCAGGCCGGCCGGCAAAAAAAGCATGTTGGCGGCACTCGAAAAAACGCCTATTTCGAACGCGCTTGCCCAGGCAATGTTCTTCCCCCCCATTGCCGCCATGATCTGGAGTTCGACCGCGTTGAGTCCCGCTGTAGCAGGGACTGCGATCAAGACGAGGAAGACGAATGGAGTTGCGTTGAGCCGTTCGATCAGGCCGGGCATGCTGTGCAGGGCCAACAGCAGCCCTCCCGCAAAGATCGATATCGCCACTATGAGTCCGAGATTTCGAATGAACGCACGGTGGGAGGAACCCCAGTTGAAAATCCGGGCGCCTAGCATGGTGAGCCCGGACCCCACCAACCTTGCTTTGACCGAATTCAAGAGCAGTCGCCCCGCACCGCCACGACATGATGACTGCGCGCATGTTCGGATGGGGACCGGTCCGTGAGTCGGGTCAGCCGATAACCGGCTTCCATCAGTGCCTTCGTGGCGCGCCTCACCCCCTCCGGCGCGAAATCATGCATCTCGCAAATCACAACTGGATATGTTTCCAGCGTCTTTGCGGCACCCTGCAGAGCATCGGCCTCGCCTCCTTCAATATCTATTTTTATCACATCGGGGCGTGGATAACCTTCGGCTACGAGGCTGTCGATCGATCTGACCTGTACGCTTACGGGATCAACGGCTTTCTCCCCGGATTCGATCAACCTCCCCGACATCGCACCGCCCCTAACGTCGAAAATCCTTGTTTCGTCCGTAGCGCCTATCGCGAATTCGTGGAGCGATACATTCGGGACGCCGTTTTCCAAGGTCCGGCGGAAATACTTTAGGTTGATTTCACCGGGCTCGAACGCAAGCACCCGGCCCGCTGGCCCCACAATCTTAGATGCTATCAGCGAATGCAGACCGATATTGGCGCCAATATCGTAGAAAACCGCCCCGGATTCCAGATAGTGATGGAGCAGGGCAGTGACTTCTGGCTCGTGATTTTTCGGGTTGGTTGAGTTCCAGTGCAGCATCGGGTTGAAGAAGAGGTCATACCCGTTTGGCAGCTTGACCTGATCGATGCTTCCCTTGGACGCCCGCTGCAGAACCCTGCCGAAGCCGAGCCTATCCAGCAAAAAGCGCCTGCCAGCGTGGGGAACTATATTGCCGAGAACGTTTATCAGATGAAATGCATGCTTGATAGTATTCATTGATGCCCTCTGGAAAAACATGCTCATGCCTTGGCGTTATCAAATTAGGCAACGTTATCTTCATTTTAGTGGAAGCTGAGACAAAAGTCACCTTTATAGGTGGCCAGGACATCAAGACCTGTGTCGGGCGTTTATCGCGGCGACGACGGCAATTGTTAGCTGATCGCACGTTGTCCGGGTCGCTATCGCCGGCCAATGAGGGAAGGAGCATTTTTCAACACGGGCCAAATAGGGCTATCTGGCCGCTGATTGTACCGGCCGTCTGCCTCGCAATGGTGGTGACTGAAAATGTATGTGCGTGACCTCATCGGCAGGAAGTCAGAAAAATCTGCTGCGATCTAGAAGCAAGGTAACGTGGGAAGGATACCTCTCCCGTGCCGCAAATCCGGACCGCCCCCCCGATGCGTCTGTCGCGATCATCGCTCGGTCGGCGCAATATCTCCTCGCGCGCCGGGTTGCGCTAACTGCTTATACCAAATCAGAGAAGGGGCTATGAGTCGCTATTGGTGATCTCTGGTATAAGTGTCTGCTATGAAGGTAATCATGGACAACCGTTATCCGCCAGACTCGGACTTCGTCTGAATGGCGGCAAACGAATTCGGGCCGAGACCTGCGATGCCTTCAGGGCTTGTGTGGCGGCGCCGATCAATCGCGCCGGAATGTCCGTGATGGATCGGAGCAGGCGCAATGTGCTGATCGGTGCGGCTATCTTCGGAGCCCTGAGCCTTGCGGGGCTGCTTCCTACCATGTGCGCCAGGCGGCAAATCAGGACAAAATCCCCCATGGCCGAAACCAGCCGTCCCAAACGGCCGCCGGGACAGGCGAAGCCGTTGCTGGAGGAAGATATCGCGCCGGTGCTTGCGCGCCTCGATGCCTGGTATGCTGCCCATCTGCCGCCAGACAAATATGTGTTCAATCCGCCGGCCACGGACGCGCAACTGGATGCGTTCGAGCGCCTGATCGGCCTCAAGATGCCGCGCGCCTATCGCGACCTATACCGATGGCACGACGGCGAAAACGACGACCGTCGGGGCCATATCTACGGGCATCCGCTGCTGCCGCTGCATCAGGCAGGGGCGCAATGGAAAGCCTGGGTCGATGTGCTCGCCGATTTCGGCGGCAATCGCTATGAAATTCCCGGAGGGGCGTGGCCTGAACACGCGGTTGACCCGGCCTATATCAATCCGCGCTGGATACCGCTGACCCATGATGGCTCAGGCAATCATATCGGTCTCGATTTCGATCCCTGGCCCAGCGGTCGCGTCGGCCAGGTCATCCTCTTTGGGCGCGACGAAGACGTGAAGGCGGTGCTTGCGGAATCCCTTGGCAAGTTCCTCGAGTGGATCGCCGGCCTGCTGGAAAGCGGCAATTTCAGATTGGAAGCGGCGGAAGAGCCAGTGCTGCGCCGGTTCCGATTGAAAGCCCCCCCATCAAACGACTTCCACGAAGGCGCACGAAGCCTTCTGGGCGCACCTGGCCCCTTCCTATGACGGCACGTATTTCGGTGACGCACTGCGAAGCGGGATAGGCATGGCATCGTGGCTCTGCAGGGTTGCAACTTGGTATTAGCCCTTGCCAGTGAGATCGAGACGAGGAATATAATCCTTCGTTGCGGCGACCACGAACCGAGATCGCAATTCTCACAGGGCGATGTGGCGCTCCAAAAACTTAAAATCGGTGGCTTCGGCTCTAGGCGTGCCGTTGGCGTTCATCGGGTTAAGCCGGTTGACCGTCTCAATAATGGCCTTCGCAAGCGCTTCGCCCTCCTGGACCGGCTCAGGACCGGCCTTCCCATGTAGCCAGTGGCTACGTTTTCGGTGCGGAGCTTCATTGACCTGCAACGTTGACGATGCCGGTTTTGTTGCCCGCACCGTGTATTTCTGGAACCTAATATAACCGGAAAGATTGAATCGCGGTCTGTGTATTCATCAAAGGCGCGCGCAGGCTGTTGTCTTTTTGCCACTGAATAGACCTATTGCGGTCTGGTCTGTTTCGATGACTGGACCGAAAACTCAAAATAGCATACCGAGCGAGTATCTCTTTATTCCTCTTCTTATCAAGGATGGTTTTATGTACCGACTGCTTCTCGCTTCAACCGTCCTGCTCTCCATGGGAAGTGTCGCACTTGCTGCTGACGCTGTGTATTCCGATCCGGTCGTGGAAACGCCGGTTTCGGCCTACAACTGGTCGGGCTTCTACGTCGGCGCGCATGCAGGATACGCTTGGGGCGATTATACGCTGTTCAGCGATTTTGGCGGCGGCCCAAATGTAGATGTCGACGGTTTCGTGGGCGGTGCAACTATTGGCTACAACTGGCAGTGGGACTATTTGGTCCTTGGCATTGAAGCTGACATCTCGAATGGCCCCGATGGAACCACTTCCCAAGGTACTGCAGGACCATTTTGGAGTTGTAATTCAGGCGATTGCAACGCCGAGATTGAGTACTTCGGCACGGTTCGCGGACGTCTCGGTGTCGCATTCGACCGCTGGCTTGTCTACGGCACGGCAGGCTACGCTTACGGAGAAGTCGAAGGGGGCATCGAGAACTCCGACCAACAGGGCGGCGGATCGGCCGACGGATGGGCCGCTGGCCTCGGGACGGAAATCGGCTGGACGGAACACTGGTCGACGAAGGCTGAATATCTGCATGTTGATCTGGGCGATATCCCATTCGGCACAGGGGTTGGGACCGAGAATTTCGAAGGAGATGGCGACTTCGACGTATTTCGTTTGGGCGTCAATTACAGGTTCTGAGCGCAACCAGCTTCAGGGGCCCGGCCTAGCGCCGGGCTATTCGTTCTCGAAGTTTAATAACTGAACAGCTGGGCCCGTATCCTCCTGGGCCTCGACCTTGGCGTTTTCCTTTTGCGTCATGTTGTCGGCCAATGCTCCGATCAGCCCGCGTCCTCCTCCGGGGACGGAGGCGCGGGCAATCGGAGGCTATCGGTTCCCCGCGCCGTCGGCAGTGCCTTCGTCAGCGTCAATCGCGAGATGCGCGAGCGGCTTGGAAACATGTCCAGGAACATGCCGGGCCACCGCCCAAGGACATGGCAAAGCGGCCGGCAACGCAGTGGGTCAAGCCGGGCATCAAAGCCCGCGTAAAGCATTTAAGGGGCGAGGAAGACCTTCGGCACGCCTCGCTTCAGGACTTCTGGGACGAAAGCTAGCGCGCTCTTCTGCCACTCGGCGCCGTCTGGTTGAGCATTCATGAGATTTGAGGTCTATTAAGGGCGCCTTACGTTGAAGGCGGGGAGTCTGATGCACAACGTCTACAATGACATCGACGCCTATGACGACATCCAATCGTTGATCAACAGAGAACCGATTTGGTGGGATAGATACGGCGTGCCGCGCTATGTCCCTTTCCGTCCAGGCGGGTCCAGCAGAGAATGCGTCCTCGTATTGGCTCGGGCTCGCGGTGGTCCCGAATACCTACAACTGATATGCGGCTACACCGAGCAATTCGAAAGAGCCGAACAAATAATCCGACGCCAGTTTCTTCCGATGGGAGAACCACCAGCAGGTCTGCACGCCAAGAACGGCGATGTGAGCGCAGAGGGAATTAAAGTGCTGGAATATTGGCGGCGCGAAACACCGTTGCAGCAGTGGCAGCGGTTACCGGAATTTGAAATCGACCTGATCGATTGAGGCAGCCCCGGAGGTGCGCAAGGCAGGCGCTTGCTAGGACCATTGAGATCAGGAATCCTCCCCGTTGCGGCGAGCCCTTCGACGGAGATCGCCATGCGCCAAAAGACCCTCGCCGACACTCTGGCCGCCCGCACGGGGGCGACGGAAGCAACGTCTACTACGACAGCGGTTTCGGCAGCGCGGTCCAGAATGGACCCCGTGACTGAGTGGTGATCCCGACAGGAATCGAACCTGTGACCTACAGATTAGGAATCTGCCGCTCTATCCTACTGAGCTACGGGACCACGCGGCCCGACACATAACCGCTTCGGACCGTTTCGCCAAGAGGCAGGCTCGATGCAATCGGTCGGTTGCGAGTGGATCGCAAAGATGCGCTGCGGATAGCGGAACTTCGGATCACCGCCGCGCTTTAGTGTGCCGAAGGAGATGCCGCATGGGTGCTACGAAAGAGTTCTTTGAAACCTGGCTCCAGGAGAACGTCGGCGACCTGCCCGCTGAAAGCGAGGTGAGCGTGGCGGTCCTGGCTCAGCAATTCGAACAGGATGCCGACGCGGCCGGCTATGGTCACGAGGTGCGCGAAGACGAGATCGGCGATATTGAAGAGGCTATTGCGGAAGCCCTGAGCAAGGCCAGGGCAGGCGCAGAGCCGCAGGCTGCGGCCGAAGAGAGCGATCCGGCGTCCGTCATGGAGGCGCTGGAGGTCGACGACCCGAAGAGCGGACCATAGCGGTCCAGGCGCCACCGATTGATCTTCGCATAGATTCGTCGCGGCGGTTGCGGCCCCCTCTACATGGCAGGGCTATCGCATATTGGTAAGTACCCCCTCACCCGGATTGCCAACCGAATTGCGAAGGGCAATTCGGGACAATCCGACCTCTCCCCAAGCGGAGAGGAGCCAGCGCTGACGCTTCTCTCTTCTCCCCGGCGGGGAGAAGGTGGCCGCCCACGGGTCTTGCCTCCGGCAAGCCCGAGGACAGGCTCCGCGGCCGGACGAGGGGGCGGTTCTCATATGCGATTGCCCTACCCTATATGGGGGCAAGCCCGAGAGTAGGCTTTGTACGCATCAGGCGGCCAGCGCCGTCTCCGCGAGCTTCACCCAATAGCTCATGCCGTGCGGGATGACCTCGTCGTTGAAGTCGTAAGCCGGATTGTGGAGACCGGCGGTGTCGCCATTGCCGATGAAGATGAAGGCGCCGGGCCGCGCCTCCAGCATATAGGAGAAATCCTCGCCGCCCATCACCGGCTGGATGGCGCGGTGCACCTGAGCCTCGCCGGCGACATCAGCGGCGACGTCGCTGGCAAAGGCCGTCTCCTCCGGATGGTTGAAGGTGACGGGATAATTTGCGTTGTAGTCGACCTCGATCGTTGCGCCGAAGGCCGCGCCCACGCCCTCGCAGATGGCGCGCACACGCTGCTCAGCCTTCCTGGCGACCTCCTTCTTCAGCGTGCGCACGGTGCCGGCGATCTCGGCGCTCTCGGGAATGACGTTGTAGGCGTCGCCGGCGTGGAATTTCGTCACCGACACCACGACAGCCTCGACCGGATCGGTGCTGCGCGAGGCGATCGTCTGCAGCGCGCCGACGAGCTGGCTGGTGATGACGATCGGGTCGATCGTGCCGTGCGGCATCGCCGCATGCCCGCCCCGGCCCTTGACGGTGATGGTGAATTCGGCGGTCGCCGCCATGATCGGGCCCGGCTTGATGGCGAATTGCCCGACCGGCAGGCCCGGCATGTTGTGCATGCCGAACACCTTGGAGATGCCGAAGCGCTCCATCATGCCGTCCTTGACCATCTCGTTGCCGCCACCGCCGCCTTCTTCGGCCGGCTGGAAGATCACTGCAACGGAACCGGCGAAATTGCGCGTCTCGGCAAGATATTTGGCAGCACCGAGCAGCATCGCGGTGTGGCCGTCATGGCCGCAGGCGTGCATCTTGCCCGGAATGGTCGAGGCGTAGGGTTTTCCGGTGATCTCGTTGAGCGGCAGCGCATCCATGTCGGCGCGCAGGCCGATGCTCGTGCCTTCGCCCAGGCGGCCGCGGATGATGCCGACGACGCCGGTCTTGCCGAGGCCGGTCACCACGTCGTCGCAACCGAAGGCCTGCAGCTTGTCGGTGACGAAGGCGGCGGTCTTGAAGACGTCGAAATTCAGCTCTGGCGTCTGGTGCAGATGGCGGCGCCAGCCGGCGACCTCGTCTTGCATTTCGGCGGCGCGGTTCAGGATCGGCATGATGGTTCCATCTCGCTGTTGGAGCAGACGGGCTCTGCCTGCTGCTTTGCAAATTGTGCCTGCTGTTTTACAATTGTCATTCAGGCACTTTGCCATCTTGACGTCACATAGGCTAAATAGCACCGCAAGATTGCGATCCGGATAGGGGCCGGATCACCATGCTGGCGATCGCGTAACAAATCTTACGGAGCCAGAGGCGACTGCGGCAAGAGGCGATTTCGGATTCCACCATGCGGTACAGGCATTTCCTCAAACTATTGCTGGTGGGCGCCGTGGCGCTTCCGGTGCTGGCCGGACCGGCTCTCGCCAATCCGACGATCGTGTTCGACCTGGTGAATGGCAAGATCCTCCAGCACCAGGAGGCTTTCAAGCGCTGGTATCCTGCCTCGCTGACCAAGCTGATGACCGCCTATGTGGCATTTCGTGCGATTGCCGCGGGCGAGGTCCAGCTCGATTCGCCGATCAAGGTCACGAAGCGTTCCGCCGGCGAGCCGCCGAGCAAGATGGGCTTCAAGCCGGGCTCGGTCATGCGGCTCGACAACGCGCTGAAGATGATGCTGGTCAAGTCAGCCAACGATGTCGCCATGGCCGTCGGCGAGAACATCGGCGGTTCGCAGGCCGCTTTCGCCGAACGCATGAACACCGAGGCGCGCCGGCTCGGCATGACCGGAACGCATTTCGTCAACCCGAACGGGCTGTTTTCGCCGGACCAGTATACGACGGCGCGCGACCTCGGCTTGCTGGTGATGGCGATCCGCACGGAATTCCCGCAATATGCGCCATGGTTCTCGATCGAGGGCCTGGCCGTCGGCAAGAAGCAGATCGCGAACTACAATCTTCTGATCGGCCGCTATCCCGGCGCCGACGGCATGAAGACCGGTTTCGTCTGTCCCTCGGGCTTCAACATGATCGGCTCGGCAACACGCGACGGGCGCACGCTGGTGGCGGTGGTGCTTGGCGAGAAGTCGGCCGTCACCCGCGCCGAGACCGTCGCCAGGCTGCTCGACCACGGCTTTGCCACGCCGACACCGGGCTGGTTGACGGTGGCGGCGCTGCCTTCCTATGGCGACACCACATCGGTCAACGACCTGAATGACGAGATTTGCAGGAAGAAGCCGGCTAAGGAGCAGTCGGAAGCTGTCCCCGTCGGCGATAAGAATGCGCCAAAATCTCCTTATCGGAAAAAGCTCGACCATGTGCCGACATTGGTCGCCGTCGGCCTTGGCGGCGCCACCGGGCCGAAGCCGAAGGCGATGCTCGATGCATCGGGCCGGGAATATGCAGACGTGCCGCTGCCGAACTGGCGGCCCGACCTGCCGCCGCCGCCCGGCGCCGAGCCGGCGGTGATCGGTTCCGCCACCGCGGCCCGGGAGCCCGCCAAGGCCTTGAACTAGCCTGATGAGCAGCGGCTTTCCCATCGCCGTCTCGGTGCTGACCGGTTTTCTCGGCGCCGGCAAGACGACGCTGCTCAACCGGCTGCTCAGGGATCCCGCGCTTGCCGACACCGCGGTCATCATCAACGAGTTCGGCGAGGTGGCGATCGATCATCTCCTGGTCGAACAGGCCTCTGACGGCATAATCCAGCTTTCCGACGGCTGTCTCTGCTGCACGGTGCGCGGCGAACTGGTCGACACGCTGGCCGATCTCGTCGACCGGCTGCAGACCGGCCGCATCGCCCGGCTTGCCCGCGTCGTCATCGAAACCACCGGCCTCGCCGATCCGGCGCCGGTGCTGCAGTCGATCATGGCGCATCCGGCGCTGGTCCATGCCTTCCGGCTCGACGGCGTCATCACGCTGGTCGACGCGGTCAACGGCAATGCGACGCTCGACCGCCATGTCGAGGCGGTGAAGCAGGTGGCGGTCGCCGACCGCATCGTGCTGACGAAAGCCGATCTGGCCACCGATCCGCGCGACGTCGAGGCCCTGCGGGCCCGGCTGCGGCAGATCAATCCGGGTGCCGAGCTGCTCGATGCGGGTGACAGAAGGACCGATGTAGCGGCGCTGTTCGATTGCGGCCTCTACAACCCAGCCACCAAGTCCGCCGATGTGCGGCGCTGGCTGGGCGAAGAAGCCGCCCATCATGAGCACCACCATGGCGACCATGACCACGGCGACCATGACCACGATCATCGGCACGATTCCCGCGTGCGCGCCTACTCGCTGGTTCATGACGGGCCGGTGCCGTTTTCGGCGATCGAGATGTTCCTCGACCTGTTGCGATCGGCGCATGGCGAGCGCCTGCTGCGCATGAAGGGCATCATCGAATTGCTGGAAGACCCATCGCGGCCGCTGGTCGTCCACGGCGTACAGAAGGTCCTGCATCCGCCGGCGCGGCTGCCGTCCTGGCCGGACGGTCAACGCGGCACAAGGCTGGTGCTGATCACGCTCGACATGCCGGAAGATTACGTCCGCCGGCTGTTTGCCGCCTTCACCAACCGGCCATCGATCGACACACCGGACCGCGCAGCGCTGGAAAACAACCCGCTGGTTATCGCCGGGCGGTGAAGCTGCCAATCTCCCCCTTGAGGGGGAGATGGCCGGTAGGCCAGAGGGGGTCGGCGCGACCGGACGCGGCCTCCTGCGGCAGATCAAGGTTGGCGCTTCACGCGCGGCGACCCCCTCTGTCGCCTTCGGCGACATCTCCCCCTCGAGGGGGGAGATTATCCCGCTCCGCGCTCGACGAGGAAGCGATGGCCGCCTGAGATCGCTGCCGTTTCGATCAATCGATGACCGCCCTCGGCGCAGAAGGCGGGAATGTCGATGACGGCGAGGGGGTCAGTGGTTTCGAGCCACAGGCGGCTGCCCGGCTGCATCGTGGCCAACCGCTTTTTTGCCTTGAGCACCGGCAACGGGCAGTTCAGCCCTTTGAGGTCGTAGACGGCGGCGGGGCTGGTTGAGGGCCTGTCTTCCTGGCCCCCATCTTCTTGTTCAAGCATGAACCTCAGCCGCCGAACATGCCGAGCAGCCTCTTCTTCAACCTTGTCGCCGTGCTTTCGGCGTCCGCAGCCTGCGTTTCGACTGCCGGGGCGGCCTGCGATGGCGCGACGGTGGCGGTGACGACGACAGGCGTTTCTGCGGCGGCCTTGGCAGCTTCCTTCTCGGCCAGAGCCTGAGCCTTGGCCGCCTCTTTCTCGGCCTTGGCTGCTTCTATCGCCGCAAGCCTTTGCTCCTCGGCCTTCTGCTTGGCGGCTTTCTCGGCGTCGAGCGCGGCCATCTTGCGGCCCGCCGGCGAATCGATGCGGCCCATGCGCGCCGTCTCGGTCACCGAGCCGTCGGCGTTGAACGACGGCGGGTCGATCGGCACGCGTTCGCCACGGGCGCGTTTCTTCGACCATTCGGAGACGATGCTGGCTTCCTTGATGCCGGCGATGGTCGGCTTGGGCGCCGGCACGCTGGCCTTGACCGCGCCGTTGAAAGCCGCTTCGTAGGTGCTCTGATAGGCGTTGAAGGCGCTCTTCAGCGAATCCGGCTGCGTCGTCGCGGGGCAGGCGCCGGCCGGATCGAACGTCGCGCCGTCGGCCGCGACCTGGTTGAAGACATAGCGCTTCTCGCAGACATCGACCTTCGGCGGCACTTTGGTGATCTCGAAATTATCGTAGCCGACCTTCAGCATCTTCCAGAATTCGTAGTTCGGGTCTTTGCGATAACGCGCCATGTTGGCGGCGGTCATGCGGAACGGAAAAGCCTGGATCTGGAACTCGGTCTGCCCGCCCTGGAAGGCATCGCGGCCGAAGGCGTAGATCTGCTCGATCTGTGCGTCGGTCATCGAATAGCAGCCCGACGACGAGCAGGCGCCATGGACCATCAGATGGGAACCGGTGCGGCCATTGGCGCGATCGTAGACGTTGGGATAGCCGATGTTGAAGGCAAGGTGATAGCTCGACCGCGGATTCATCTGCGCCGGACGGACCGTATAGAAGCCCTCCGGCGCCTGGCGGTCGCCTTCGGTGTATTTGGGACCCAGCTTGCCCGACCATTTGCAGATGTCGTAGCTGGCGACCAGGTCATAGCGGCCGTTGGTCTTGGCCTTCCAGATTTCGAGCTTGCCCTCTTCCTTGAAGATGCGGGCCATCACCGGCGAGGTGCGGGTCATGCCCTTGGCCTTCATGCTGGCCAGGATCTTGTCGGGCAGCGGCTTGTTGGCCTGGGGGGCAAAATCCTTCATCGAAGAATCGGTGCAGCCGGCGACGCCTAACGCGGCAATCACAAGTCCGGTGCGGGCAAGCTTGGCAAACATGGCTATGTCTTTTCTTTCGGCCGCAGGCATCAGCGCCGTCAGGCCCAACCCTAATCCCGTTAACCTTGAAAATTCCTTACCGCAAGCGCCGGGCCTTACGGCATCTGATTGAAACGAGTGCAGCGGCATTTTTGTGGCGGATACGCTCAATCTCGCCACATTGCAGCGCCGAAACAGTCTGGCGGTCCGTCCGATAGAAATCGGACGGCCTGAATCTTCTTGTTTGACCATGATCTTTTCCGAAAACCGGTACCCACTTTTTGCTACGCTGACCTTCGGTTTGGGATCATGGTCTAGAGGTTTCGCCCCATAGCCAGGTATTTCTCGCGGCGCTCCTCGCGAAAATCGGTGTTGGCGCCGGAGAATTCCTTCATTGTTTTGGCGATGAGATCGCCGGTGGCGGCAATCACCGTCTCCGGGCCACGATGGGCGCCGCCGAGCGGTTCGGGAATGATGGCGTCGATGATCTTCAGCTCCAGCAGATCCTGGGCGGTGATCTTCATATTGGTCGCCGCATCCTTCGAGCGGGTGGTGTCGCGCCACAGGATCGAGGCGGCGCCCTCCGGCGAGATCACCGAATAGATGGCGTGTTCGAGCATGTAGACGCGGTTGGCGGTGGCGATCGCGATGGCGCCGCCCGAGCCGCCTTCGCCGATGACCACCGAAATCGACGGCACCTTCAGGCCGAGACAGGCCGAGGTCGAGCGGGCGATGGCTTCCGCCTGGCCGCGCTCCTCGGCATTGACGCCGGGATAGGCGCCAGCCGTGTCGACGAGAGTCAGCAACGGGATATTGAAGCGGTCGGCGAGTTCCATCAGCCGCACCGCCTTGCGGTAGCCCTCCGGCCGCACCGAGCCGAAATTATGCCTCAGCCGGCTGGCCGTGTCCGAACCCTTTTCCTGGCCGATGATCGCGACCGGCTCGCCGCGGAAGCGGGCGAAGCCCCCGACGATCGCCTGGTCCTCGCCGAAATTGCGGTCGCCGGCAAGCGGCGTGAAATCGTTGAACAGGCCCTTGATGTAGTCGACGCAATGCGGCCTGTCCGGATGGCGCGCCACCTGCACCTTCTGCCACGGGGTCAGCGCCCTATAAGTGTCGCGCAATGCGTCGCGCACGCGTTTCTCGAGACGGCTGATCTCATCGCCGACATCGACCGCCTCGCCATTCTCGGCGAGCTTCTTCAGCTCGAGGATTTTGCCTTCGAGATCGGCGACCGGCTTTTCGAAATCGAGGTAATTGTACATTCTTGGCGGACCGATAAGCCGGGAGGCAATGACTGACGGAACCTGGGAAATGGAGGCTCCGGGCGGTGGAACGTCGCCCTCACATAGCGATATGACGTCTAGTCGGCAAGCGGATGATGATCGTTGACCAGCCGCACCAGCCGCTCCTCCAGCACATGCGTGTAAATCTGTGTCGTTGAAATATCGGCATGGCCAAGCAACTGCTGCACGGCCCTGAGATCGGCGCCGTTCTGCAGCAGATGGCTGGCGAAGGCATGGCGCAGCACATGCGGCGATATTTTCGCCGAGGCGATGCCGGCGCGCGCGGCAAGGCCCTTCAGGTCGCGGGCGAAGACCTGCCTGGAGAGATAGCCGCTGTCGCTTGCTGCCGGGAAAAGGAACGGGCTATCTGCGAAAGCCGGCACCGTGGCCCGGGCAGCGAGCCAGGTCCGCATGGCCATGCGCGCCTTTGCCGACAGCGGCACCATGCGTTCCTTGTCACCCTTGCCGCGCACCATGAAGAAACGATCGTCGCGCTGCGCCACCGTCACCGGCAGGCCGACCAGTTCGGAGACGCGCAGGCCGGTGGCGTAGAGCACCTCGACCAGCGCATGCAGGCGCAACGCCGCCAGCCTGTCGCCATCGTTCAGCGAGGCGTCAGCTGCTTCTTGCGCCGCACGGTCGAGCAGCCGGCCGGTGTCGGCCTCGCTCATCGTCTTCGGCAGCGGCCGGCCTTTCTTCGGACTGTCCAGGGTTCCGGTCGGGTCGTCGCGGCGCAGGCCTTCAGCATAGAGGAACTTGAAGAACTGGCGGATCGCCGACAGTTTGCGTGCCTGCGAGGTGGCGGCAAAACCGCGTGCGGCGATCTCGTCGAGATAGCCGCGGATATCGGCGGCGGCGGCACCCGCGAGCCCGCCGCCGATCTCGGCCGAAGCGTCTTCGAGGTCGCGGCGATAGCTGGAAAGCGTGTTTTCGGCAGCGCCGCGCTCGGCACTCATCATTTCCAGAAAGGCTTCGATGCGGGCCGCGCTGTTCATTTCTCGGGTCAGTTTTTCTTGATTCAGTTCTTCTTGATTCAGTCTTTCTGGGGATTCAGCTTTTCGGGAGGAATGCGTACGCTCATTTCGGCCTTTCTCGGCTCGACGAACATCGCCAGAGCGAACATCGCGCCGTAGACAATGCCGGCCAGAATCGTGAGCGTCACGACAAAGCGAAACAGTGTCGGCATCAATTTTCGCCCGTCTGCTTGTTCTGCGTTTCCAAACCCTGTGCCCTTATGAGACGCCAATCCGGCCAATTCAAGGGCGAAGCTCGGATGACGCGCGGCCGCGCCACGCTTGACGCAATCAGGCTTTTGATGTCGATACGCCGGCAAAGAGGGCCTAAGCAGGCATTCATGGGCTGGCCCATGAATGCCTGCTTGGATTCTTTGGCTTGTCGCAGGTTCTTGTCGCAAACCGTGGGGACACTTTTGCTGAACCTGCTTAGAAACATCATGGTGTCATGAACGCGCTACCAGCAAATCCTCCTGATGAGAGCCATGCCGCGCTGCTCGGCCGCCTAGGCAACCGCTCCATCGTCTTTGTCGGCCTGATGGGCGCCGGCAAGACGGCGATCGGCCGCAAGGTGGCGGCGATACTGGGACTGCCTTTCATCGACAGCGATCAGGAGATTGAAAGCGTGTCGCGCATGAGCGTGCCGGAATTGTTCGAACGCTATGGCGAGACCGAGTTCCGGGCGCTGGAGCAGCGCGTCATCCTGCGCGTGCTGGAACACGGGCCTCAGGTGCTGTCGACGGGCGGCGGCGCCTTCATGAGCGCGCAGACGCGGGAGGCCATTGCCGGCCATGGCGTGTCGGTATGGCTGAAGGCCGAGATCGACCTCTTGATGGACCGCGTTTCCAAGAAGCAGAACCGGCCGCTCCTGAAAAGCGCCGATCCCCGCGCCGTGATCGAGCGGTTGATGGCCGAGCGCTATCCGGTCTACGCAGCCGCAAATGTCACCGTGCCGACCCGCGACGATCGCAAGGAGGTCATTGCGGCCGAGGTGGTGAACGCGCTTTGCGGGTATTTCGGCGTTGCAGCCGCGACAGGCGAGGTGCGCTCGTGAGCAGCAATGCGACAGTCACCGTCGAAGTCGGGCTTGGCGATCGTGCCTATGACATATTGATCGGCTCCGGCCTGCTTTTGCGCGCCGGCAGCGAGATTTCGCGCCGCCTGCCCGGCACGCGCGCCGCCGTGGTCACCGACGTCAACGTCGCCGCCGCCCACCTCGATACGTTAAAGGCCGGCCTCGAAAAGGGCGGCATCCAGCCTGCCGTCATCACGCTGCCGGCTGGGGAAAAAACCAAGAGTTTTGCTCATCTCGAGGAGGTGGTGGACGGCGTGCTGGCAGCCAGGCTTGAGCGCGGCGATGTCGTCATCGCGCTCGGCGGCGGTGTCATCGGCGATCTGGCCGGCTTCGCCGCCGGCATCGTGCGCCGCGGCATGAATTTCGTGCAGATCCCGACTTCGCTGCTGGCGCAGGTCGACTCTTCCGTCGGCGGCAAGACCGGCATCAACAGTGCGCGCGGCAAGAACCTCGTCGGCGTCTTCCACCAGCCGAAACTGGTGATGGCCGATACCGAAGTGCTCGACACGCTGCCGATCCGGGAATTTCGCGCCGGTTACGCCGAACTCGCCAAATACGGGCTCATCGACCGCCCCGAGTTCTTCGCCTGGCTGGAGCAAAACTGGGGCAAAGTGTTTGCCGGCGGCCCGGAGCGAGCCGAGGCCATCGCCGAAGCCTGCCGCGCCAAGGCCGATGTCGTCGCCCGCGACGAGTTCGAGACCGGCGACCGCGCGCTGCTCAATCTCGGCCACACGTTCGGCCATGCGCTCGAGGCCACCACCCGATATGACAGCGCCCGGCTCGTCCACGGCGAGGGAGTCTCCATCGGCATGGCGCTGGCTTATCGCTTTTCGTCACGCCTCAATCTGGCAAGTCCCGACGACGCGGCGCGCGTCGAGGCGCATCTTCGCGCCGTTGGCCTGCCTTGGCGCATGGCCGATATTCCGGGTGAACTGCCTGATGCCGAGGCGCTGCTTGCCTTCATCACCCAGGACAAGAAGGTGTCGCGCGGCGCGCTGACCTTCATCCTGACGCGCGGCATCGGCCAGGCCTTCATCGCCAAGGATGTGCCGGCGTCGGAAGTGCTGTCGTTTCTGAGGGAGAACCATCCGGGTCAGCCAAAAGGCAGCCCGGGTCAGCAGAAAGGCAGCCCGGGATGAACGAGGGCGGCTGGATCGTCGCTGGCGTCCTTGCCGGGCTCGGCCTGCTCGCCTTCGCCTTTCGCGCGCGCCTGCTCGCCGCCTTCGGCTATCAATTGCAGCGCATCGAGCCGCAGCATTCGAACCATGATGAAGCGCGCGGCGCCGTCGACGATTTTCGGCGCGACGGCCAGGTGGTGCGCGAGGATCGCGCCCGCATCGGTCGCCTGTCCGATCTCGATGAGCTCGAAGTGTCCGATGTCATGGTCCATCGCACCAACATGCGGTCGGTCAATGCCGACAATCCGCCGGAAGCGGTGGTGCGCGAGATCCTGCAGAGCCCGCATACCCGCCTGCCCTTGTGGAAGGGCTCGCTCGACAACATCGTCGGCGTGCTGCATGCCAAGGACCTGCTGCGCGCGCTGAACGATGTCGGCAACGACTTTTCCCAGATCGACGTGATGAAGATCGCGACAAAACCGTGGTTCGTGCCCGACACCACGACGCTGCAGGAACAACTCAACGCCTTTCTGCGGCGCAAGGCGCATTTCGCCATCGTCGTCGACGAGTATGGCGAGGTCGAGGGGCTGGTGACGCTTGAGGACATCATCGAGGAGATCGTCGGCGAAATCGCCGACGAGCACGATATCGACATGCAGGGCGTCAAGCAGGAAGCCGACGGCTCCGTCGTCGTCGACGGCACTGTGTCGATCCGCGACCTGAACCGGGCCCTCGACTGGGACCTGCCGGACGAAGAAGCCACCACCATTGCCGGTCTCGTCATCCACGAGACGCAATTGATTCCGGACGAGAAGCAGGCTTTCACCTTTCACGGCAAGCGCTTCGTCGTCATGAAGCGCGACAAGAACCGGATCGCAAGGCTGAGGATCAGGCCGGCCGGCGACATTTAAAGCGCGTGGCGTCTGAAAAGATTCACGCAACGCGCTTTAAATTCTTGTTTTTATGCATGTCGTTGTCCCAAAACCGCTGCGCACTTTTGGGCGACATGCATTAGTTCCGGTAGGTTCTGTCCCGGCTAACCAATCCTTGACTGGACGCTCGCCGCGCCGGCGTGCACTTTCGACTGGGCTGTCTGGAGATGACGGTGATCGATCGGCGAACCCTGCTTTTGATGTCGATGGCTTTGTTGCCGGCCGGCGCTGCGGCGGCATCGCGCCGGCGCTCGCCGTCTCCGCAAACCTTCGACTACGGACCCGCCAGGCTCGACATCTACTCGCTTGATGGCGCAAGCTCCCTGCCTGTGGTCCTTTTCATCCATGGCGGTGCCTGGCGGGCCGGCAATCGCACCAACGTCAACGTCAAGCCGGCCTTCCTGCTCGACAACGGCTTCTGCTTCGTCTCCATCGACTACCGGATGCTGCCTAAGGCCGATGTCGCCACCCAGGCCGACGATGTCGAGCAGGCATATCGCTACGTGCGCGCCAACATCGCCAGATACGGCGGCGATCCGAACCGGATAGCGGTCATGGGGCATTCGGCCGGCTGCCATCTCGCTGCACTGACCGGGCTGCGCGGCGGTCTGCCCGGCGTCGCAGCGCTGGTCCTGAACGATACCAGGGCCTATGACCTGGAGGCGCTTGCGAGGAGCGGCGGCATGACACCGGCCTATGCCCGGGCCTTTCCCGATCCGGCGCAGTGGCGCGCACTGTCGCCTGCCACCCATGTCGGGAGCCGCAAACATCCGCCGACCGTCATCGCTTATTCGCCCGCAGCGGGTCGTGCGGCAGCCTCACGGGCCTTCGCCGAGCGCCTGCGGGCGACCGGAACGGAGGTGACACTGTTCGACGGCAGCGCCTATTCGCACATGTCGATCAATCGCGATTTCGGCGACGAAGGCGACGCCTTGACCCATGCGGTGATGATTTTCCTGAAGGCGGCGCTCGGATAGAGCGGTTCATCGTTTCACGGAAACGCCGAACCGCTCTATCTCTTTGTTTTTGCGCAATTCCCTAGGGAAAGCGCTATGCGCTTTTCCCGGGAAAACCGTTTCACACTTTTCCTGGAATTGCTCTAATGCCTACCACCTGGTCTTTTCGTCCGGCGCGGCCGGCTCGATCGCCAGCGCATGGACACCAGCCTTCAGTTCGTCGGCCAGCAATGCGTTGACCGCGCGGTGGCGCTCGATGCGGCTCATGCCGGCAAAGGCTGAGGAGACGATGCGGACGCGGAAATGCGTCTCGCCGGTGCCGTCATAGGTGCCGTGATGATCGGCGTCCTGATGGTGATGGCCGGCATGCAGATGGCTTTCGTTGATGATGACCAGCCGCTCCGGCGAGAACGCCTTCTTCAACTTGCCTTCCATCGTCGACTGTATGGACATTCGTACTTCCCTTCACCACATATGGCCGGCGCATGACCCCGAAAATCGGTGCCCTTTGCGCGTCCAGAAGGACGCGCGGTGCCGCCGCCGCGACAAAATTCGCCGATCGCCCGCTTTATGCCGCGATTCAGCGGTTAGGGCGATCATCGCGAAAATGTCAATTCTTGTTTCGCACCGGCGAACAGCCCATAAATGGGTGAGATGAAACCGTATCCCAAATATTTCGAGAAAATCCGCATCCGCCCGGAGAAGGATGCGGAGCTGAAGTCGCGCTCGCCGATCTGCCAGTGGGACGGTTGCAAGGAGGCCGGCACCCATCGCGCGCCGGTCGGACGCATGAAGGAGGGCGAATATTTTCAGTTCTGCTTCGATCATGTGCGCGAGTACAACAAGGGCTTCAATTATTTCTCCGGTGTCCCCGATACCGAGATCGCCCGTTTTCAGAAGGAAGCGATGACCGGCCACCGGCCGACATGGAAGATGGGCGTCAACGGCGCCTCGACGCGCTCCTCGCCCGATTTCGCCCAGCAGCGTTCCGGCCGCGCCGGCTACTACAACCGCATGCGCGATCCGTTCGACCTGTTCAAAGGTCCGAAGGATCCGCGCGAAGCCCGCGAGCGCAAGGCCAAGCCGCTTGAGGCCAAGGCGCTTGAAACGCTTGGCCTTGATACAAAGGCGACTGGCACGGACATCAAGGCGCGTTATAAGGAACTGGTGAAACGCCACCATCCGGATGCGAATGGCGGCGACAGAGGTTCGGAAGACCGGTTCCGCGATGTGCTCCAGGCCTATCGCGTGCTCAAGCAGGCAGGATTGTGCTGAGCGACCTTACGGTTCGTGTCGTTTTCAAACTTTCATAAGGTTGGAAAAGGCTTTAAGACCGCCCCCGGACAAAATCGATTGCCGGCGAAATCAGGCGTTTCGCCCGTGGAGATGTTGATAAAGATGAACAAGGTCGATCGCGACATCGCCAACCTGCCCGACACCACCGTGCCGGTGAAGGAGAAATTTGGCTTCGAGTCCAAGATGGTGGTGCCGGCCTATTCGGTGACGAGCGAGCATGTGCCCGACATCGATCCGGACTACCTGTTCGACAAGAACACGACGATGGCGATCCTCGCCGGCTTTGCCTATAACCGCCGCGTCATGGTGTCGGGCTATCACGGCACCGGCAAGTCGACGCATATCGAGCAGGTCGCCGCCCGCCTCAACTGGCCTATGGTGCGCGTCAATCTCGACAGTCATGTCAGCCGCATCGACCTCGTCGGCAAAGACGCAATCGTCGTCAAGGAAGGGCTGCAGATCACCGAATTCCGCGACGGCATCCTGCCCTGGGCCTACCAGCACAATGTCGCGCTGTGCTTCGACGAGTACGATGCCGGCCGTCCGGACGTGATGTTCGTCATCCAGCGCGTGCTGGAATCGTCCGGCCGGCTGACGCTGCTCGACCAAAGCCGGGTCATCCGCCCGCATCCGGCGTTCCGGCTGTTCTCGACCGCCAACACCGTCGGTCTCGGCGATACCACTGGCCTTTATCACGGCACCCAGCAGATCAACCAGGCGCAGATGGACCGCTGGTCGATCGTCACCACGCTGAACTATCTGCCGCACGACAATGAGGTGAACATCGTGCTGGCCAAGGCCAAGCACTATCGCGACGGCAAGGGCAAGGAGATCGTCAACAAGATGGTGCGTGTCGCCGACATGACGCGTTCGGCCTTCATCAATGGCGACCTGTCGACTGTCATGAGCCCGCGTACGGTCATCACCTGGGCCGAGAATGCCGAGATCTTCGGCGATATCGGCATGGCGTTCCGGCTGACCTTCCTCAACAAATGCGACGAACTGGAACGCTCGCTGGTCGCCGAGTTCTACCAGCGCGCCTTCGGCCAGGATCTGCCGGAATCCGCGGCGAATGTGGTGCTGGGGTAAGCATGGCTCGATTCCGATTTTCGGGGTCATGCTCCAAGGAATGATCGATGGCGGGTCCGGGCGACAACACGCGCAACAAGTCGAAGACGGGTTCTGAAGCCGACAGCTTCAAGCGCGCCGTCACCGTCTGCATGCGCGCGATCGCCGGCGACAAGGACCTCGAAGTCGGTTTCGCCAAGGATCGGCCGGCGCTCGCCGGCAGCCGCGCCCGTCTGCCCGAACTGCCGAAAAAAGCGTCCAAGGCCGACATCGCCATCACCCGCGGGCTCGGCGATTCCATGGCGTTGAAGCGCGCCTGCCACGACACGCGCATCCACACCAGGCTGGCGCCGGAGGGCAAGCAGGCCCGCGCCATCTACGATGCGGTCGAGCAGGCCCGCGTCGAGGCGATCGGCTCCCGCGCCATGCAAGGTGTGGCCGACAATATCGGCTCGATGCTCGAGGACAAATACGCCAGGGCCAACCTCATCGACGTCAAGGACAAGGCCGATGCGCCGATCGAGGAAGCGCTGGCCCTGATGGTCCGCGAAAAGCTGACCGGCCGCGCCGTGCCGAAGAGCGGCGAGCGGCTGGTCGACCTCTGGCGCCCGTGGGTCGAGGAGAAGGCAAGCGCCGATCTCGACGGGCTGTCGGCAAAGCTCGACGACCAGCAGGCGTTCGCCCGCGTCGTGCGCGAGATGCTGGCTTCCATGGAGATGGCCGAGGAACTCAGTGACGACCAGGAGACCGAAGACTCCGAAGACAATGACGAAAACCAGCCGCAAGGCGAGGAACAGAGCGAGGAGGGCGGCGAGGACGATTCCGGCTCCGAGCAGTCGCAGTCCGACGATACCGAGGCGTCGTCCGACGACGAGCAATCGGCCGAGACGGAGGCATCCGATGCCACCGCCGACGACCTGTCCGACGATGACGACGCCGATGCCGAGACACCCGGCGAGGCGCGCCGCAACGACAATCCCTTCACCAACCTGTCGAAGGAGATCGACTACAAGGTCTTCACCACCGCCTTCGACGAGACGGTGGGTGCGGAGGACCTGTGCGAAGAGGAAGAACTGGATCGGCTGCGCGCCTTCCTCGACAAGCAGCTTGCCAACCTGTCGGGCGTCGTCGGCCGGCTGGCCAACCGGCTGCAGCGCCGGCTGATGGCGCAGCAGAACCGGTCCTGGGATTTCGACCTCGAAGAGGGTTATCTCGATCCGGCGCGGCTGGTGCGCGTCGTCATCGACCCGATGCAGCCGCTGTCCTTCAAGCAGGAACGTGACACCAAATTCCGCGACACGGTGGTGACGCTGGTGCTCGACAATTCGGGCTCGATGCGCGGCCGGCCGATCACGGTCGCCGCCACCTGCGCCGACATTCTGGCGCGCACGCTGGAACGCTGCGGCGTCTCGGTCGAGATCCTCGGCTTCACCACCCGCGCCTGGAAGGGCGGGCAGGCGCGCGAGAAATGGCTGAAGGAAGGCAAGCCGCCAAATCCTGGGCGGCTCAACGATCTGCGCCACATCATCTACAAATCCGCCGACCATCCGTGGCGGCGGGCGCGGCGCAATCTCGGCCTGATGATGCGCGAGGGCCTGCTCAAGGAAAACATCGACGGCGAGGCGCTGCTGTGGGCGCACAACCGCCTGATCGCCCGGCCGGAGCAGCGCAAGATCCTGATGATGATCTCAGACGGCGCACCGGTCGACGATTCGACGCTGTCGGTCAATCCGGGCAACTATCTCGAACGGCATCTGCGCGCGGTGATCGAACTGATCGAGACGCGCTCGCCGGTCGAGCTTTTGGCCATCGGCATCGGCCACGACGTTACCCGCTATTACAGGCGCGCCGTCACCATCGTCGATGCCGAGGAACTGGCCGGCGCCATGACCGAGCAACTGGCCTCGCTGTTTGGCGAGGAAAGTACGCGGGACACGCGGCGCGGCGGCATGCGGCGCGCCGGATGATTTTTTCGCGGGGCGGCTTTCGGCAGACGCTTTTCGCCGCCACAGCGCTGTTCGTTGCCGGCATCGCCTTGTCGCCTTGCATCGCCGCCGGCACCGCTTCGGTCGAGCCGATCGAAATCTCGGCACGGCCGATAGACCGGTTTCACATCGGCCGTGACGAGAAGCGGTTCGGCCCGCTTGAATTCGTCGGCGGGCTGGAAATGACCTCGCCGTCACGCGATTTCGGCGCGCTGTCGGCGTTTCGCTTCCTCAAGCCCGGCAGTGATTTGATCGGCGTCGCCGACACCGGTTTCTGGTTCTTCGGCACGGTTACCCATGATGCCGACAAGCGCCCGTCCGGCATCCGGAATTTCCGTATGCAGCAAATGGCCGACGAGGCGGGCCATGTGATCGATGAGAAATGGCAGGTCGACGCGGAAGGGCTTGCGGTCAAGGACGGCATTGCCACAGTCGGCTTCGAGCGCGATCATCGCATTGCACAGTTCAAGATCGAACCGGGCGACATGAAGCCGCCGTTCAGGCAGCTCGACTTCCTGGTTCCTGCCTGGGAGCTCCGACGGAATCGCGGCTTGGAGACCATCACCCACGCCAATCCTCACGGGCAGCACGAAGGCGGGCTGGTCGTGGTCTCGGAAAAGAGCCTCGACAAATCAGGCAACATCTATGCGGCTGTTATCGAAGGGCCGCACAAAGGCGTTTTCACCGTTAAGCGCAACGGCGATTTCGATATCACCGACGGCGCCTTCCTGCCGGACGGCGACCTCTTGCTTTTGGAGCGCAGCTATTCGATGGCCCGCGGCGTCAAGATCCGGCTGCGGCGCATCTATGGCGAGAGCGTCGAGAAGGGCGCCGTTGCCGACGGGCCGGTGCTGATGGAAGCCGACATGAGCTACCAGATCGACAACATGGAAGGGCTAGACGTCTGGACCCGCGACGACGGCGCGCTGATGGTGTCGCTGATCTCCGACGACAACCACTCGATGCTGCAACGCAATCTCTACCTGGAATTTGTGCTGCACGAGGATTGAGAGGCGGTCGGCAAGGGACGGCCGATAACAAGTCTACAGCTTCGCGCCGGTTGCCGCAGGCCGGGGTCCGTTGGTCGCGATCCAGATAACGTGGCGGGGGCCGCGCTTGCCGTTGGCGCGGACTTTGACTTCCTCGACCGCGAAGCCCGCCTGCTTGAGCCTGCGGGTAAAACCGCTGTCGGGTCCCTGCGACCAGACCGCCAGCACGCCGCCGGGCGTGAGCGCTGCTCTTGCGCTGATCAGCCCGGCTATACTGTAGAGAGCATCGTTGGCTTGGTGGACGATCCCTTCCGGACCGTTGTCGACGTCGAGCAGGATGGCATCCCAGGCCGAGCCTTCCGATCGTATGAGCTGCCCTACATCCATTTCGCGAACAGTCACGCGTGGATCGTCGAGACAGCCACCGAACACCGAGGCCATCGGGCCGCGCGCCCACGCCACGACGGCTGGTACCAATTCGGCGACAACGATACGGGCATCGGCGCCAAGCCCGGCGAGAGCGGCACGCAGCGTGAAACCCATGCCCAGCCCGCCAATCAGGATTTTCGGCTGGCTACGGCCGGCAATCCTTTGGCAGGACAGCCGGGCCAGCGCTTCCTCGGAGCCGCTGAGGCGGCTGTTCATCAGCTCGTTCGAGCCGAGCATGATCGAGAATTCGGCACCGCGTTGTTTTAGGCGAAGCTCATGTCCGCCGTCCGCCGTTTTCGCGGTACCGAGCTGGACCCATGGGATCATGCTCGAGAACCTGTAAGCATGATCTTTTCCGAACCGAAGGTCAGCGATAGCAAAAACCGGTTCCCACCTTCAGGGATCATGCTCTATGCCGCCAGTGCCGGCTGGCTCCAGCGGGCGGCAAGCAGCCGGTAGGGGATCAGCGCCACCACGGCGATGATCAGCTTCACGCCGAGGTCGCCGAGCGCCCATGACACCCAGCGCATGGTCTCGACCGGAAGCACGCCCATCAGCGGCGCGGTTTCGAGCGCGAAGCCATCGTTCGGGCCAGCGAAGGCGAAAGCCGCCGAAAAGGCGACGGTGAAGAACACGGCGGTGTCGAATACCGAGCCGACCAGCGTGCCGACGATCGGCGCCCGCCACCAGCTCTGCCGGCGCAGCTGGTTGAATACGGTCACGTCGAGCAATTGCGCGATCAGGAACGCGGTGCCGGAAGCCGCCGCAATGCGCACCAGCCGGTCGGCGGCCGTTTCGAACTCGATCAAGCCGTAGCGGAACAGCAGGGGCGGGATGACGACCGAGCAGATTACCGCCGCCGTGAAGCCGACAAACACGATCCGGCGCGCCACGGCCGGACCGTAGCGGCGGTTGGCAAGGTCGGTGACCAGGAAGGAGAACGGATAGGTGAAGGCGCCCCAGGTCAGAATGTCGGCCAGCGACAAGCCGCCGATCGCACCTTGCAGCGGGAACTGCACGAGGATGTTCGACGCCACCACGACAAGCGCCATGGCCGCAACAAAGGACAGATATCGGGAGACAAAACTCATTTTTTTATCCTGGGTAATGGAACCAGCGGGGTGTCATGCCGAGTTCGGACGACACTCCTTGGAAGGCGGTTGCCTGAAAAATTAAGCGGCCGGCTGTTCGGCAAGCTTCTTGGCGATCTGCTTCTTCAGCAGGCGCGCGCGCTGCGACAGCTCCTTGGCGTCGGCCTTGGCAAGGAACGCATCGAGGCCGCCGCGATGCTCGACCGAACGCAGCGCGTTGGCCGAAATGCGCAGGCGAACATTCTGGTTCAGCGCTTCCGAGATCAGCGTCACATTGACGAGATTGGGCAGGAAGCGACGCTTGCTCTTGTTGTTGGCGTGGCTCACATTGTTGCCGGACATGACTGCCTTGGCAGTGAGTTCGCAGGTGCGGGACATGGTTCTAAACCTTCAGTTCTCGGTCTGGCCAAACATTCGACCCGCGCCGGGTGGCGCGCAGTTTCGGTCAGGCGGCCTTATGGAAAAAGTTGGCGTTCCATAGTTGCATTTCGCCGATGCGTCAAGCTCCGGCTTGCGCGCGGGTGTGACGACGCCTTTCACATAAAGGCCGGAATTCAGCCTATAAGCGGTCGCACAAGGAGATACCAGGCCGGAGTTGTCCGCTTCCGCTGAAAAATCGAGGATCAATCCCCGCCATGCTTCGTTCGTCTCTTGCTCTCCTTGCCTCGCTTGCCGTGGCGCTGCCGACGGCAGCGTCTGCCGCCACGCCACAATCCTTCAAGGGCGAGTATACGGTATCGATCCACGGCTTCTCGGTGGCCAAGGCAAGCTTTTCCAGCAGTTACGAAGGCGACACCTATTCGATCGACGGCAGCGTCTCCAGCGCCGGCCTCGCCACAATATTCGACGACACGCGTGGCACGGTCTCGTCAAAGGGCACGATTTCGGGCAAGCAATTGCAGCCGCAAGCGTTCCGCGCCGACTACAAGTCGGGCGAGAAGGCGTCGATGATCGATATCCAGTTCGCCAATGGCACTGTTACCGCGACGAAGGTCGTGCCTGCGCCGAAGAAGCGCAATCCCAAGAATTGGATACCGCTGGGCGCCAGCCATCTCGCGTCGGTGCTTGATCCGATGGCCGCCACTGTCATCCATGCCGATAGTCTCGACAAGGTCTGCGGGCGCACGGTGAAACTCTATGATGGCGAGATGCGCGCCAATCTGACGCTGACCTACGATTCGAAAGGCTCGACCTCGGTGCGCGGCTACAAGGGCGATACCGTCACTTGCAGGCTGGGCTTTGAGCCGGTGGCGGGGTACCGCAAGAACCGCAAAGCTTTGAAGTACCTGAAGGATCGCAGCCGCATCATGGTGACGTTTGCGCCGGTCGGCCAAACTGGCGTATATGCGCCGATCCACGCCACGGTCAGCACGAAAATCGGCACTCTCACCGTCAGCGCGGAGCGGTTCGAAGCAACAGAATAGGCGCGATCGCGCGCCGCCGGAGACGGACATGGGGCGCGCAACACTGATCGGCTTCTCGGCGGTCGCCATGTGGGCGCTGCTGGCGCTGCTTACGGACGCTTCCGGCGCGGTGCCGCCGTTCCTGCTTTCGGCGATCACCTTCACGATCGGCACCAGCGTCGGGCTCGTCGCGCGGCTGTTCATGCCGGCCGCCGCCAGCCGGCAGAAGATACCGCCGCAAGTGTGGGTGATCGGCATTGCCGGCCTGTTCGGCTATCATTTCTTCTATTTTACCGCGCTGCGCAACGCACCAGCGGTGGAGGCGAGCCTCATCGCCTATCTGTGGCCGCTGCTGATCGTGCTCGGATCGGCGCTGATGCCGGGCGAGCGGCTGGCCTGGAACCATGTCGTCGGCGCACTGCTCGGTCTTGCCGGCACTGTCCTGATCGTCACCAAGGGTGGCGGGCTTGCCTTCGACGCACGCTATGCCTTCGGCTATGCGATGGCCGGCGTCTGCGCCGTGCTGTGGTCGTCCTATTCGCTGTTGTCGCGCCGCTTCCCGTCGGTGCCGACCAGCATCGTCACCTGGTTCTGTGCGGCTACGGCAGCGCTTTCGCTTGTCTGCCATCTCATGCTGGAAGAGACGGTGCTGCCTGTCGGCGCCGGCCAGTGGCTGGCCGTGCTCGGCCTCGGGCTGATGCCGGTGGGCGCGGCCTTCTACGCCTGGGACATCGGCGTCAAGCGCGGCAACATCCAGGTGCTGGGCGCGGCGAGCTATGCCGCGCCGCTGCTGTCGACGCTGGTGCTGATATCAGCCGGTTTCGCCGAACCGTCCCTGCGCGTCCTCGCCGCCTGCGTGCTGATCACCGGCGGGGCGGCTCTTGCGGCGAAATCGCTGTTCTTGCGCAAGCAGGCAACGCGCGAGGCAGGGGCATGACGCCGTTTCCCGGCGGCATCGACGCCAACGCCAATGCGACGCTGCTGTTTTCGCTGGCGGCGGCGGTAATCTACGCCTTCACCATCGACATGCCGCCGAAGCTTGCGCGTTCTGCGGTCAAGACACTGGCCGTGGCAATGCTTGCCGTGCTGGCATCGCTGCAGGGCGGTCCGTGGCTGCTCGTCGCTGCGCTGACGCTCAGTGCCATCGGCGACGCGTTCCTGTCACGCGAGGGTGAAAAGGCTTTTCTCGGCGGGCTGGCCAGTTTTCTCGTTGCGCATGGGCTTTACATCGCGCTGTACCTGCGCTTCGGCGACGGGGTCGGGCTGCTGTCGGCCGAGCCGTGGCGCGCGGCGATTGCCATGGCAATGGCCGTGTTCGCGCTCGCCATGCTTTTTGCGCTCTGGCGCCGTGTCGGCCCCGCCTTGCGCCTTCCGGTCAGCGTCTATATCGCGGCAATCCTCGCCATGGCGATTTCAGCCCTCACCCTGAGCAATTTCTGGATCATCGGCGGCGCCGCGCTGTTCATCGCGTCCGACGGGCTGCTCGCCTCGGAAAAGTTCCTGCTAAGCGCCATCTCGCCACACCGCGCCTGGATGCGCAACGCGGCCTGGATGCTGTATTACGCCGCCCAGCTGGCGATCACGATGGGTTTCCTGTTGGGCTAGGACTCCAACCCGATTCGGCCAGTTCGAAGGCGGCGAAATCGAAGCCCGGCGCCACGGTGCAGCCGAGCAGCGTCCACTCGCCTAGGCTGCGTGCCGATTGCCACCAGCCTGCCGGCACGACGATCTGCGGCCGCTCGCCCGCCGCCAAGGCCGCGCCGAGCACCTGCTCGATCACCGGCCCGTTTTCCCGATGCATCGACAGTGCCAACGGGGCGCCGGCATAGAAATGCCAGACCTCGGCCGCGTCCTTGACGCGGTGCCAGGCCGACACTTGCTCCTGCTCCAAAAGGAAATAGATCGCGGTCGAATGGCCGCGCGCGCCCTCCGCGCCATCGCGGAAGGTCTCGGCATACCAGCCGCCTTCCGGATGCGGTTTCAGGCCGAGCGTTGCGATGATTTCGGCGGAACTGGTCATGAATTCCAGCACGTCATGGTGTTCAGAAATTGTCCTTGCGCTTGCGAATTTCGGCAAACACTTCGGCGTCGGAGGCTTTCTCCATGCCGAGATGCCTGCGGATTGCCGGATCGTGCCAGCGCAGGAACGGATTCGTCGACAGTTCCTCGCCGATCGTGGTTGGCAGCGTCGGCTTGCCGTCGGCGCGCAGCGCCTCGATTTTCGCAGCGCGCTCCTTCAACGCCGAATTGGTCGGGTCGACGGTCAGCGCGAAGCGGGCGTTGGAGAGCGTGTATTCATGGCCGCAATAAACGACCGTCTCGGCCGGAAGCGCCGCGAGCTTTTTCAACGAATCGTACATCACCGGCGGCTCGCATTCGAACAGCCGGCCGCAGCCGAGCGCGAACAGCGTGTCGGCGGTGAACGCCACTTTCGATGCCGGCAGATGATAGGAGACATGGCCCGCCGTGTGGCCGGGCGTGGCGATCACGTCGATCCTCTCGTCGCCGAGGTGGATGACCGAACCCTGCTCGACGGTTTCGTCGATGCCGGGAATTTTTGCCTTTTCCGCTTCCGGTCCGACGATGCGCAGCTTGAAGAGCTCCTTCAGCGCCAGATTGGCCTCGACATGGTCGACATGGTGATGGGTGGTCAGGATCATCGTCGGCGTCCAGCCGGTACGCTCGATCGCGGCCAGGACCGGCGCCTCCTCCGGCGCGTCGATGATCGCGGTCTGGCCGCTTTTCGGGTCATGCACCAGCACACCGAAATTGTCGCTGCGGCACATGAACTGTTCGATTTCAACCGGCATGGCGTCTCTCCACTCGTGCGCCGTGCGTCCAGTTGGACGTACAAAGGACGCTCTAACACTTTTTATCTGCTTCATCGTGCTTTCCGAAATCGAAACCGATTTCGGGCTGATGCAGTAGTCGCCGCAGACATAGGGCGCTTGCCCGTGGATGTCATCCGCGTTTGTAGAACTTGGCGCCTTTGTTGAACTTGGACAGCATCGAAGATACCGTCCCGCGCATGCATTCCGATATCATCGACCTTCGCTCGTTCTATTCGACCACGCTCGGGCGATTGGCCGAACGCTCGATCACCATGGCGTTGTCCTCGATATGGGCTGTCGTGCCCAATGAGCGGCTGGTCGGCCTCGGTTACACCTTGCCGTGGCTGGAGCGGTTCGGCACCGACGCGGAGCGTGTCTTTGCCTTCATGCCGGCGACGCAGGGCGCGGTGGTCTGGCCGGCCACCGGGCCGACCGCGACCGCGCTGGTCTTCGATGAGGAATTGCCGCTGGTCGACGCCTCCATCGACCGCATGCTGCTCGTCCATTCACTCGAACATGCCGAGAACCCGCGCGAGACGCTGAACGAAATCTGGCGGGTGCTGTCGCCCGCCGGCCGCGTCGTCATCGTCGTGCCCAACCGGCGCGGTGTCTGGGCGCGGTTCGAGCATACGCCGTTCGGCAGTGGCCGGCCTTTCTCGCGCGGCCAGCTCACCGAATTGCTGCGCGAAGCGAATTTCACGCCCGCGGCCTGGTCCGATGCCCTGTTCTTCCCGCCATCGCGGCGACGCTTCATGATGCAGTTCCACAATGTGCTGGAGCGCGCCGGCCGCAGGTTCTGGCCGATCTTTTCCGGCGTCATCGTGGTCGAGGCGCAGAAGCGGCTCTATCAGGGCGTGCCGGTCGTCCAGCGTGCCTCTCGCCGCGTCTTCGTGCCGGTTTTCTCGCCGCATGGCGCCACAAGGCTCGGCCGGATATCGCCGACCGGGAATGCAAAATTGCCGGGCCGTCGATGACATGTTCGTGATCGGAATCGCGCTTTTTCTCACCTATCTGTCGAGGGCGGGTACCCGATTGAGTCGACTTGTTCATCGGTTTCAGCACCGCTTCCGAATTCAAGGACTTCACCAATGGCTGATTATCCGGATGTCGAAGGCAGCGCCAAGCCGGCTGCCGCGTCGATCGAGGCCAGCAGCCTGAGCGACCAATTGGCGACCATCAAGCTGGCGCTGGGGACCTCGCCGATCCGCAAACACCTGCTCTGGGCCTGCGTCGGCATAGTCGCTGTCATTGTGGCAACCTCGATCGGGCAGGTTCTGCTCAATCGCTGGAACGAGCCCTTCTACGATGCGCTGGCTCGGCGCGACATGCAGGGCTTCCTGCACCAGCTTCTGGTCTTTGCCGCCATCGCCGGCGGGCTCGTGGTGCTCAATGTCGGCCAGACCTGGCTCGACCAGATGATCCGGCTGAAGCTGCGCGAGGCGTTGACCCTCGATCTGATCGGTGAATGGATGCGGCCGGCGCGCGCCTTCCGGCTCGCCAACGCCGGCGCCATCGGCGTCAACCCTGACCAGCGCCTGCAGCAGGATGCCGGGCATCTCTCCGATCTTTCCACCGGTCTCGGCATAGGGCTATTGCAGTCGTTCATTCTGCTTGTTTCGTTCGTCGGCGTCCTATGGTCGCTGTCTTCGGGCTTCGTCTTCCATATCGGCGGCTATTCGCTGGCCATTCCGGGCTACATGGTGTGGGCCGCGATCCTCTATGCCGGCACGGCCTCCTGGCTGAGCTGGCTGGTCGGACGGCCGCTCATCCGCTTCAACAGTGACCGCTATATGCGTGAAGCGGAGCTGCGCTCCTCGGTGGTCCGCGTCAACGAGAATGTCGATGCCATCGCGCTTGCGCACGGCGAGGCCGACGCGAGACGACGGCTCGAGCTCGACCTCGGCACGGTGCTGGGCGCGATGCGGCGCATCTACAGCGCCCAGATCAATCTTTCCTGGGTGACCGATACCTATGGCTGGATCACTGTCGTCGCGCCGATCCTCGTCGCCTCGCCGGTCTATTTTGCCGGCGATATCAGCTTCGGCGGGCTGATGATGGCAGTCGGCGCCTTCAACCAGGTGCATGCCTCGTTACGTTGGTTCATCAACAATATCGGCGGTATCGCCGATTGGCGCGCCACGCTGATGCGCGTCGCCGATTTCCGCATCGCGCTCGTTGAAACGGATGTGCTGCACGATACCGAAGAACGCATCACGATCGGCGAAAACCCGAATGGCAGGTTGACATTCGAGAACCTCGAGATTGCGTCGCGGGATGGATGTACGAAGCTCGCCGAGCCCCATGTCGAAATCCGCGCCGGCGAGCGCGTCATGATCACCGGAGATCCGCGCGCCGGCAAGACGCTGTTCTTTCGCGCCATTGCCGGTCTGTGGCCGTGGGGAAGCGGGCGGATCGGCATGCCGGCCGGAGAGGTGCCCGCCTTCGTTCCCCGAAAACCCTATTTCCCGCTCGGCACGCTGCGCGAAGTGCTCGACCACGCCGATGCGGCGGTTAGCGACGCCGAGATCTCGGCGGTGCTTGCCGAGGTCGGTCTCGGGCGTCTGTCGTCCTCGCTCGACCGCTCGGCGCGCTGGGAGCGCGAATTGAGCGATGACGAGCAGCGCCTGCTTGCCTTTGCCCGGCTGGTCTTGCGGCAGCCGAAATGGGTGATCATCGACGAGGCCTTGGACACGTTCGACGGCGCGACGCTGAGGCGGGTGCTGTCGATGCTGGAGGCGCGTCTGGCCGACGCCGCAATCCTCAATATCGGCCGAGGCCAGCAGAACATTGAATTCTTTCCACGCTCATTGGCGATCGTGAAAGACATCGAGCGACCGGCTCTCAAGCCAGTCCGTGTCAGGGCCGGCGCGATCGAACCACCCCCGGCCGTCGCCGCAGCCTACCAAGAGACGTAGCCGGCTATACGCCGGCAAGCTTTATTTCGCCGTGATCGCAGCGAAAGATTGCCTGGTATCGTTCGAAAGCCTGCGGCGTTGGACCCATGCTTGACGCGCTTAAAGCGCGTCCCGGTGAAGAGATTCAAGAGATTCATGCGACACGCTTTAAGCCTCTGTTTCTATTCATGTCGTTACCCCAAAGCCGCTGCGCACTTTTGGGCGACATGCATTAGCCTGCTTGCCTGCCTTGCCTGCGCTCAGGCAGCACCACTGGCCGCGCCCGCCGATGCCATTGCAGTGGACGTCGAACTGGTGCTGGCGGTCGACATTTCGCACTCGATGGACGAAAAGGAATTCGCGCTGCAGCGCGCCGGCTATGTCGAGGCGCTGCGCCACCCCGACTTCATCAATGCGGTGCGTTCGGGCGTGACCGGCCGCATTGCGCTGGCCTATTTCGAATGGGCAGGCACCGTCCGCGACGATGCGGTCATTGCCTGGCAGGTCATCGACAATGCTGAGAGCGCTAACGCTTTCGCCGACAAGATCGAGGCGCGCCCGTTCAGGAGCTTTCGCGGCACCTCGATTTCCGGTGCGCTCGCCTTCGGCGCCAAGCTTTTGGATGGAGCCGCTTTCGACGCGACGCGCAGCGTCATCGACATTTCAGGCGATGGCCCCAACAATACCGGGATGCCCGTCACCACGACACGCGACGCCGCGGTGGCAAAGGACATCGTCGTCAACGGCCTGCCGATCCTGATCAGCCCGTCGCCCAGCTTTAGCCATCTCGACCGGTACTATGCCGAGTGCGTTACCGGCGGGCCAGGTTCCTTCGTGCTGCCGGTCTATGCCGCTTCCGAATTCGTGACCGCCATACGCCGCAAGCTGGTCCTGGAGGTCAGCGGTGTTGCCGGTCCCAGGGCCGCTCCCGCGACACTCCGGGTCGATGCGGCAACGCCGGTCGACTGTTTGCAAGGCGAGCGCGGCCGCCAGTTTTTCTCCGATCCGTATTTTCCGGAGCTTGATCGCTAGCTAGACTTGGTCGATGAATGGCGAACAGTCGCAGATGGTCTCCGGACTCTTGCCGGCCGCGCGCCATATGCGACGGCCGTTATCGCTTCAGCAGGAACACCGCTTGCTGGCCAAAGAAATTCCAGAACCACCAAGGCATCGACAGGCCGATTTTCTGGCCATTGGCGTCGAGCGCGGTTGCCTTTTCTACCGTTGCGCCGAGCTCTTCGCAGAGATTGACGAAGTCGCGGATGGTGCAGAAATGGATGTTGGGCGTGTCGTACCAGGAATAGGGCAGGTCCTTGGTCACCGGCATCCGCCCTTCGACGAACAGCGAAAGGCGCACCCGCCAGTGGCCGAAATTGGGGAAGGAGACGATGGCGTGCTTGCCGATCCTAAGCAACTCGTCGAGCACCAGCTTCGGGTTGCGGGTCGCCTGCAAGGTCTGCGACAGGACGACGAAATCAAAACCCTTGTCGGGATAGAATTTGAGGTCCTTGTCGGCGTCGCCCTGGATGACGGACAGGCCGCGCGCCACGCATTCGTTGACGCCGCGCTGCGACAGTTCCATCCCACGGCCGTCGACCTGCTTCGTCGCCTGCAGCAATTCGAGCAGCAGGCCATCACCGGAGCCGACGTCCAGCACCCGCGACTGGGGCGGGATGAGATCGGCGACAACTTCGAGGTCGACGCGCTGGGCGTGGTTGACACTCATGATCGTGGCTTTTGCTTGGCGCATGACCTTGATCCGAAAAGTCTGCAACTTTTCGGGGCCATGCGTTGCCTGGCACATGATCCCGGTCCGAAAAATCTGCAACTTTTCGGGGTCATGCGCTGATGCATGGCGAAAGATGCCGGTCCGGAAAGCCTGCAATCTTCAGGGATCATGCGCTGAGCCCCCTGGCGCGAGCCGCCGAGGCGATGAAGCCGTTGATGGCGGCAAACAGCTCCGGCTCGTCGAGCAGGAAGGCGTCGTGGCCGCGATCGGTCTCGATCTCGACGAAGGACACCGAGGCGCCGGCCGCGTTCAGCGCGTGAACGACCGAGCGGCTCTCCTCGGTCGGGAACAGCCAGTCGCTGGTGAAGGAGACCAGGCAGAAACGGGTTCTGGTGCCGGCAAAGGCGTCGGCCAGCCGGCCGCCATGATCGGCGGCGAGGTCGAAATAGTCCATCGCCCGGGTCATGTAGAGATAGGAGTTGGCGTCGAAGCGGTCGACGAAGGTCATGCCCTGATGGCGCAGATAGCTCTCAATCTGGAAGTCGGCGTCAAAACCGAAGGTGAGCGCTTCACGGTCCTGCAGGTTGCGGCCAAACTTCCGGTGCAGGGCCGCCTCCGACAGATAAGTGATGTGAGCGGCCATGCGCGCCACAGCCAGTCCCTTTTCCGGGCGCTTGCCTTGCTCGAAATATTTGCCGCCATGCCAGTCCGGATCGGCCATCACCGCTTGCCGGCCGACCTCATGGAAGGCGATGTTCTGCGAGGAATGGCGCGCGCCAGTGGCGATCGGCAGCGCCGAGAAAACGCGCTCCGGATAGCTCGACGCCCATTGCAGCACCTGCATGCCGCCCATCGAGCCGCCGAGCACCGAGAACAGTTTTTCGATGCCGAAATGATCGACCAGCATCAACTGCGCCCGCACCATGTCGCGTATGGTGATGATCGGCAGGTCGAGCCCGTAGGGCTTGCCGGTGGCTGGATTGGTCGAGGCGGGGCCGGTCGAGCCGAGGCAGCCGCCGATGACGTTTGAGCAGATGACGAAGAAGCGGCTGGTGTCGATGATCTTGCCGGGGCCAATCAGCACTTCCCACCAGCCCGGCTTGCCGGTCACTGGATTGGTGCTGGCGACATGCTGGTCGCCGGTCAGTGCATGGCAGACGAGGATGGCGTTGGAGCGGGCGTCGTTGAGGGTGCCGTAAGTCTTGTAGGCGATCTGGAACGGTGACAGCAGCGTGCCGGCATCGAGCTTGAGCGGCTTGTCGGCACCGAAACGCAACACCGGGCTCGACGGCTCGTCGGCCTCGTTGTTGGTTCTTTTAGTGCGCAGCGCGACCATCGCATCCTCTTACATTAACCCATCGCGCTTTCCGAAAGTCGATACCGATTTTCGGGTCGATGCGATTGTCCGGCCGGCTACGGACAACAAGAAAACCGACATCGCCTTCGCAAAGCCGGTTACAGGATGCAAACGGCCCTTTAGCGAGTTGTTTAACGTGGCTGCAAGCCGACCGGCCAAATCACCACGGGATTTCGCCTTTCTTCTAGGACCGGAGCGTCTCGGCGTCAACGGCCAGTCGTTCACCCATGCCAGTCGCTCACCCATGATCGCCGCCTCTCGACATTCCAGGCCACGGCTTGTATTTCCGCTGCGGCTTCCCGGGTGGAAGCGTTTTCGACGGATTTTTGCAATATGAACCAGGCATCGGATCGGGCACGTCCAACGCCCCGCGCGGGGATCATGGACATCGAAGCGTATGTGCCGGGCAAAAGCACGGCGCCGGCCGGCGTTGCCAAGGTCCACAAACTGTCGTCGAACGAGAACCCGCTTGGCCCCTCGCCGAAGGCGATAGAAGCCGCGCGCGACGTCGCGGCCAAACTCGACATATATCCCGACGGCACCGCCAGGCGCCTACGGGAGGCGATCGCCGAGGTGCATGGCCTCAACCCGGCGAACATCGTCTGTTCCAATGGTTCCGACGAGATTCTCGGCCTGCTTGCGCAGACCTATCTCGCGCCCGGCGATGAAGCTGTGATCACCGAACACGCCTTCATGGTCTACAAGATCTACATCCAGTCGGCAGGTGCTGTCCCGGTGTCGGTCAAGGAAACCAATGAGCGCGCCGACGTCGATGCGATCCTCGCTGCGGTGACGCCGCGTACCAGGATCATCTTCCTCGCCAATCCCAACAACCCGACCGGCACCTATTTGCCGTTCCAGGAGGTGCGCCGCCTGCATGCCAGCCTGCCTCGAAACGTGCTTCTGGTGCTGGATGCAGCCTATGCCGAATATGTCCGCCGCAATGATTATGAAGCCGGCGTCGAGCTGGTGGCTGGCGCGGAAAACGTGGTTATGACCCGCACCTTCTCCAAGCTCGGCCTCGGCGGTGCGCGGATCGGCTGGATGTACGCGCCGATGCATATCATCGACGCGATCAACCGCGTGCGAGGTCCCTTCAACGTCAACGCGACGGCGATTGAGGCCGGCATTGCCGCGATCCGCGACCGCACCCATGTCGAGCGCAGCGTGGCTCATAACGACACCTGGCTGCGATGGGTGAGCGAGGAGTTGACCAAGCTCGGACTGCGGGTGACGCCGAGCGTCGGCAATTTCGTCCTCATCCACTTTCCCGAGGACAAAAAACATTCGGCGGCAGCTGCGGACGATTACCTCTCCGCGCGCGGCTATATATTGCGGCGCGTTTCCGGCTACGGCTTCCCCAATGCACTGCGCATGAGCATCGGCACCGAAGAGGCCAATCGTGGCGTTGTCGCCGCCCTCGCGACATTTCTGAAAAGCTAGAAGACCATGACATCACCGATGTTCGAAAAGATCGCGCTGGTCGGCATCGGCCTGATCGGCTCGTCGCTGGCCCGCGTAATCCATCGCGAAGGCCTAGCCGGTCACGTCGCCATCTCGACGCGCAGCGAAACGACCCTGGCGCGGGCGCGGGAACTCGGCCTCGGCTCCTCCTACGCGATGGACGCGAAAGAGGCGGTCGGCGATGCCGACCTGGTGATCGTTTCGGTGCCGGTCGGCTCTTCGGGCGAGGTCGCCGAGGAAATCGCACCGGCGCTGAAGCAGGGCGCCATCCTCACCGATGTCGGCTCGACCAAGGCGTCGGTCATCGCGCAGATGCAGCCGCATGTGCCTGCTGGTGTGCATTTCATTCCCGGCCACCCGCTGGCCGGCACTGAAAAGTCGGGCCCGGACGCCGGCTTTGCCGAACTGTTCGAAAACCGCTGGTGCATCTTCACGCCGTTGCCCGGCACCGATCCGGCCGCCTTGGAAAAGCTCTCGGAATTCTGGCGCCGTTGCGGCTCAAACATCGATACGATGGATCCCCAGCATCACGACATGACGCTGGCCATCGTCTCGCACCTGCCGCACATCATCGCCTATAACATCGTCGGCACCGCCGACGATCTGGAGTCGGTGACCAAGTCCGAGGTGATCAAATATTCGGCCTCCGGCTTTCGCGACTTCACTCGCCTTGCCGCGTCCGACCCGACGATGTGGCGGGACGTCTGCCTGCACAACAAGGACGCCATCCTCGAAATGCTGGCGCGGTTCTCGGAAGATCTGGCCTCGCTGCAGCGGGCGATCCGCTGGGGCGACGGCGAAAAACTTTTCGACCTGTTCACCCGCACCCGCGCCGTCCGCCGCTCGATCATCGAGGCCGGTCAGGACATCGACGTACCGGACTTTGGCCGGCAGGCAGTCGAGCACCCGGCCAAGGGATAGAGCATCGGACCCAGAAGTGGGTACTGGTTTTAGGAAAATCCGATGCTCAAACAAAAAGATAGAGCAGCGGTACGATTCGATTTGAAAGCCCGCCGCTGTCTCAGGCCGGCCAGTGAGCCGCCATCATCGCCAGTGTCTCGGCCCTGTCCGGCGCGCCCAGCCTGCCGCCGAAGCGCAGGCATTTGAGCGCGGCGGCGGCGCTGGCAAAGCGCAATGTCCGTTCGATCGGCATCGCCTCCGCCAACCCGACGGCAAAGGCGCCGTGAAACACGTCGCCGGCGGCAAGCGTATCCACTGCGTTGATCCTTGGCGCTGCGACATGGCGCACGGACCCAGCCGAGCGGTCGAACCACCAGCTTCCCGCCGCGCCGCCGGTCACCGCGACAAACGCATCGGTGCGTCTGCCCAGCGCTTCACAGGCCTTTTGCGGACCTCGTTCCTCGCCGCCGAGGATGAACGCCGCCGGCTCCGACGCGACGATGTGCGAGGCCAGCGGAAACAGCCGTTCCAGCACGTCTCGTGGCGCGGTGTCGGCGTCCAGTATGGCCGGACGGCCGATTTCGCGCGCCGCCGCCATGGCCAGAGCTGCTGCGCCCGGCCAGCGCACATCGACCAGGACGGCGTCGAATGCGGTGAGATCTTGGATGGGGAGCGCCCCGGGGTCGGCCTGGGCGAGTTGGTCATAGAATGGAACGATGATGCGCTCGCCATGCGTGTCGACCAAGATGGCCGACAGTGCCGACCGCGCGCCGCCGACGCGCCGGACAAAGCTGCAATCGACGCCTTCGGCCTCGATCCCGGCGACCAGCTGATCGCCGACGAGGTCGTCTCCCGCGCTCGCCCATAGCGATACGTCCGCGCCGAGGCGGCGTGCGGCGCAGGCCGCGCTCGAAGCCATGCCCGAGGCGATCTGGACGCCGTCGGACGCGATGAACTTGCCCTGACGTGCCGGAAGCGTGTCGACGCGAAGGATGGTATCGAGCGTCAGCGCGCCAACACTCAGGAGCTTCACCGGGCTGTTCATCTATCTTCCTGTTTCATCATGATTTTTCTCCGAACTGGAGGTTCGCAATCATGGTCTAATCGACGGGCTTGATCCTGCCCAGCGGGATAAAACCCAGCGAGGCCTTGCCCTTGACGACCTTGAGGGGCATCGACGGTTCGTTGCCAAGCAGCGCCAGTCCGGCAAAGCCGGTTTTGATCTGGCTCTTCTGCTCGGGAATGGCCTTGCCGAGGATTGCCGCCACCGCCTTCGGATCGCTGAGCTTGATCATCAGGTCGGCGTCGATCAGCCCGTCGGCATCGACCGACATCGGTCCGGAAACGGTGACGCGCGCGGTCCCCGACGACAGATCGAGCTTGCCGATATCCATCGCCTGGCCGCGCAGGCTCTCTGTTTGTGTCTTGATCAGCGCCACGCCGTTCTTCAGCGTCACGTCGCCACTGCCGTCGAGCGGCGGCAGCACGCGGCCATCGATGGCATCCGGTTCGATTTCGAGATTGGTGAAACTCCCGGAATAGTCGATGTCCTGGCCGTTCGGACGCAGTTGTCCGGCCGCTGTCCCGGCGCTGAACAACTCGACCGGGTCTGTGCCATCCGCCGGATCGGTCTGGGCTGACAGGCCCTCGGCCTCCAGTGAAACGCGTCGGGGCAGGGGCCAGGATAGTTTGACGTTCGCTCGCAGATCATCCCAGTCGATCCACAGCGGCGCCATCCCCGGCACGGAGGTCCTGAGCGGCCCCCGCAGGTCGGCGCCGGGCGACAGGATCTGGGTGATGTGTGTGACGGCGTTGAGGCTGCCGAGGGAGGCGGCGACGTTCCTGTTATCGTCCTGATAAGCCAGGCTGTCGCAGGAAACCGCGAAGCTCAGCGGATAGCCGCTGACCGTGAGGTTGGCGCAGTCCGCCTCGATGCCGTTGCCGTTGAGCTCGGCCACCGCTTTGTCGGCTTCGCTCTTGACCTTGTCCGCCAGGTAGAACCAGCCGGCGCTGTAGAGGCCGAACAGCACAAGGATGAAAGCGCCAAGCCAGAAGAGGCGGCGGCGAAAATTCGGCGGACGCTCGTCACTTGACGTCATGCTGCGGCTCTCGCTAGCGCGTGTTGCAGAGGGGACTGTCGTTTCCGGCAACATCAGGTAGACGGAGACGGATTGAAAAACACCGATTCCAGTGCGGTGCTGCAACCAGGCTTGGCGATATGGGCGATTTTTGGGTTTTTGGCTACGGGTCGCTGATCTGGCGGCCGGGATTTGCGCATGTCGAGACGCGGCGCGCCCGCCTCCACGGCTACCGCCGCTCGCTGTGCGTCTACTCCTTCGTGCATCGTGGCACGCGCGAACGGCCCGGCCTGGTGCTCGGCCTCGACCGCGGCGGCTCCTGCATCGGGTTGGCTTTCCGCGTCCCCGGCGATCTCCGCAATGAGGTCATCACTTATCTGCGCGAGCGCGAGCTGGTCACCAATGTCTATCGCGAGCGCATGCTTAGCATTCGCCTCGACGATGACGCTACGAACGGCGAGACGGATGGGGGCGAGACGGTCTCGGCGGTCGCCTATGTCGTCGATCGTGCCCACGAGCAATATGCCGGCGCGCTCGATGCTGCCGATGCGGCGACCGTCGTTCGCGGTGCCGTCGGCCAGTCGGGAAGGAACGAGGACTACGTGCTCAGCACGCTGGAGCACCTCGAAGCGCTGGGCATCCGCGACCACTGGCTGGAAGAGGTAGCGAAACGGATCGGGTCGTGATCTTCTTTCGTTGTTTGACCATGATCCCGAAAACCGGTTCCCACTTTTTGCGTCGCTGACCTTCGGTTCGGGATCATGGTCCGGGTTACATCCTGAAAATCTGCTTTCCGAGATCGGCGCGATCCAGGCTGTTTGTCACGGCGAGCTCGAACTCCGCCAGCGGATGGATGCCGCCGACAGGGACATGGAAATCGGGTTGGCCGAAGATGTCGACAATCTCGCGCAACACTGGCCGGTCGGCTTCGACAGGCGGCGAAAAGAAGTAGCGGTAGATATTTGCCCTGATCTCGAGGCCGCTCAGCAGCACGTCGAAATTGTGCAGTTCGAAACGCTCGGTGCTCATGCCGCCATTGATAACCATCTGCCCGCCCATTGCCAGAGTGCGGATCAACTCGCCACTGACGGGTCCGCCGACATTATCGATGATCCCGTTCAGCCCGGCGCCGTCGGTCATGTCCATGACTGCTTCCCTGATGCCGACCTTCAAACCCGACAGATCGAGGATGGCGGTGGCACCAAGCCCCTTCAGGTCGAGCCTGTCGCGAGATCGTCGCACGAGCGCAATCACGTTGATCCCGCGCCGTTGGGCGAACTGCATCACCATCGTCGAAACCGATGAATAGCCGGCCGTGACGGCCAGCCACTGTCCAGGCTGCACACGGGAATCCGCCAGTAGGTCCCAGGCGGTGATGGGGTTCACCATCTGCCCGGCGCGTTCGACCGGATAGCCGGCGGGCAGCGGGATCAGCCAAGCGGCCGGAACGGCCGCATATTCAGCCCAGCTATTGTAGTAGCTGAATGCGACAAGCGTGCCCGGTTTCAAGGCGACGTTCGCGCCCACGGCCTCGACAATGCCGGCGCCATGGTTTCCGGCGATCTGGCGGGGGAAATGCGGCTTCTTCGGTTCGGGATAGAGGTTCTGGATGAACAGAAAGTCGCCAGGGTTGATCGAGGCGGAGACCATCCTGAGCAGCACCTCACCGTCGCCGATTCGCGGCATGGGCACGTCGCCGAGATAGAGCACGTCCTGCGGCGAGCCGATTGCGTCGAATACAACTGCTTTCATGGTGGTCTCCAATAAAGGGCGATCTGGCCATGCAATCTGGACGCGACCAGATCGCAGGCACCGGCGTTTGCATCGGCGTCGCGGAACCTAAGGCCGCTGGCAAAAATCGGAATTGGCAGATTTGACAATCTATGTGCTAAACTTGCCATAGCTGTTCAAAGGAGCCATCTTGGACAATCGTCCCGTCCACGCCGTGATCTGGCTGCCGTCGACCTTCTATTCGGCCGTCGCCGCGACGCTTGTCGAAATGTTCGAGCTGGTAAGCACCATTCGCGGCGCGCCGGCGATTTCCTTCGAATTCGTGGCACGGCAGGCCGACGCCACGACGACGCCTGGAATCGCCTTTCACACCAGACGCGAACCCTCGCAGCGCATGGACCTGCTGATCCTGCTGGCCATGCCCGGCATGCAAATCCCGGAGCTTGTTGCCGCGCTGGAGGAAGAGAGCCGCCACGCCGCGCCGCTTATCGCAAGCGCGCAACGCGACGGCGCCATCATCGCCGCGCATTGCGGGGCCGGTTACTTCCTGGCAGCCGCCGGTCTTCTCGACCGAAAGCGCGCGACGATCTCCTGGTGGCTGAAGACCGATGCCCAGCGCCGCTTTCCAAAGGTGCGTTGGGACGCTTCACGTGTGCTGATCAGGGACGGACGGATCTATACTTGCGGCGGCGGCTTTTCAGGTCTGGAGCTCGGCAAGGCGCTTTTGCGGGATCTTGGCTTCGCCAGGGAGGAACGGCTGGTTCGCAAATCGCTGGTGCTGCCGCCGTCGCGGCAGATCCAGACACCCTACGAGTTCCCGCTCACCGATCTGCTGCCTTCGCAAGAGCCGTTCCGCGACCGGCTCGAAACCTTGTCCAGAAAACAGCTCGGAGTGCTCGACCTTGCCTTCCTTGGTGCGCAACTCGGTCTGTCGCCGCGAACGCTTGCGCGCCGGTTTTCCGATGAATTGCACACCACTCCCGGCCGATGGATCCAGGACCGGCGCCTTGAGGCCGCGAAAACACTTCTTGAAAGCACCAAACTCGGTATTTCGGAAATATGTTACCAGGTCGGTTACCGGGACACGGCCTCATTCAGCCGACTTTTCAACCGCGTGGTCGGACTGCCGCCTGGTGAATACCGGCGCCAGAGCCAGTAGACATCGGCTGGAACGTCGAACGCGGCGGATCGCGCCCCCGGATCGCGCCCTTGTGAAGCAGTGGTCCGTCGGAAAGAACGGCCAGGCCTTTGACCTCGGCGCGGTGAGACCTAGGTAAGCGGGGGCTTTTCGCCCGCTCCTTCCCATCCTCACGGAGATCAGTCTTGCAGAAACGTCGTCTCGGTCAAACCGACCTGTCCATCGCGCCGCTGGTTCTGGGCGGCAACGTCTTCGGCTGGACCGCCGACGAGAAAACCTCCTTCGACCTGCTCGACCGCTTCGTCGGCGCCGGCCTCAACGCCATCGACACCGCCGATTCCTACTCGCGCTGGGTTCCCGGCAACAAGGGCGGCGAATCCGAAACGATCATCGGCAGATGGATGAAGAGCCGCGGCAATCGCGACAAGGTCGTGGTGATCACCAAGGTCGGGTCGGATATGGGGCAGGGCAGGAAAGATCTCTCCGCCGCCTATATCGAAAAGGCCATCGATGCGTCGCTGCAGCGGCTGCAGACCGATGTCGTCGATCTCTATCTGTCGCACTGGCCGGACCCGACCACCCCCTACGAGGAAACGCTCGGCGCCTACCAAAAACTGCTCGCCAAGGGCAAGATCCGCCATGTCGGCGCTTCCAATCTCGACGCCGGCCAGTTGCGCGCCGCGCTCGACGTGGCAAGCCTGCGGGGCCTGCCGCGCTATGCGGTGCTGCAGCCGGAATACAATCTCTATGATCGCGCCTCCTTCGATGGGCCGCTGCGCGATCTGTGCATGGCCGAGGATATCGGCGTCATCAGCTATTTCAGCCTCGCCAAAGGGTTTTTGAGCGGCAAATACCGCAGCGAAGCCGATCTCGGCAAAAGCGCGCGTGGCGACGGCGTGAAGGGCTATCTCAACGGGCGCGGCATGCGCATCCTGGCAGCACTCGACGCGGTGTCGACGCGTCACGCGGCCAAGCAGGCGGAAGTGGCGCTCGCCTGGGTGATCGCGCGGCCCGGCGTAACGGCGCCGATCGCCAGCGCCACGACGCTGGACCAGGTCGATAGCCTCGCCGGCGCCGCATCATTGAAGCTCAGTCCGGACGATATCGCAGAGCTCGATAGCGCGAGCGCATAGACGCCAGCGCGAAGCGGCGGCTTGCTCAACCAGCAGCCAAGGGCCGTGCGCGGCCTGCGCCGGAAGGCCCCTGCACGATCGTTCAAGACGCCCTTGTCTGCCCTGCCATACCATTGCCCGCATCGCGCCTGGATACTGGTATACAGATGGCCGAACTGGTCTTTTCCCATCCGGAACTATGGCAGCAATTGCTCGCGCTTGTGCTGGCATCGGCGGTCGTGATGGGCAGTCCGGGGCCGGCGACGATAAGCGTCACCGCCGTTGGCGCCGCCTTCGGCCTGCGCGATTCGCTCCGCTACGCCTCGGGCATCATTCTTGGTACGGTCGCCGTGCTTTTGGTCGTGGCGACGGGCATTACGGCCATGCTCGCCTCTGTGCCGAAGCTCACACCGCTCCTGGCGGTGGCATCCGCAGCCTACATCCTCTACCTCGCCTTCAAGATAGCAACGGCTCCGCCTCTGGCAGCGCGTACCGGCGGGGCGGCACGTCCCACATTCCTCGGCGGGTTTCTTCTGGCCGTCGCCAACCCGAAAGCCTATGTGGCGATTGCCGCCGTATTTGCCGGCACGTCGTCCGCCGGTGAGCTCGATGCAGGGCTCAAGCTGGCGGTCCTCGCTTCGATGATCGTCGCCATCCATGTCCTGTGGCTTCTCGCCGGGGCAGCGTTTGCGCGCTTCCTGCGCAAACCGCTGGCCTCGCGGATCATCAATCTGACGTTCGCGGCGACACTGGTTTTGACAACGGCGCTGGCTGTGATTCCCTAGGGGATACTGCCGACCAGGCAGATGGTTCAGACCGGGGTATCGGAGCCAAGTTCCCTCAGCCGCTTTACCGCCGTCGGCGGCATTGGCGGCGGGTTTGGCGCATGGGACGCCTCGATGAGCAGCTGGTCGCAGGCGGCTTCCGTCTCGCCGATCAGCCGTTCCATGAATTCCTCCTTGCCCAACCCCGCCGGGATCGGCGGCAGGAAGCGCGCCTTGATCGTGCCGGGATAGCGCAGGAATTTCCGGCGCGGCCAGTAGAGACCGGCGACATGGGCGACCGGCACCACGGGAATGCCAAGCTGGGTATAGAGCTCGACGATGCCGTATTTATAGGCCGGCTCGTCGCCCGGCGCCCGGCGCGTGCCCTCGGGATAGATGATCAGCTGGCGGGGATTGCGCGCCAGCTCCTGCCTGGTCGCGGCGACCACCGCTTTCAGCGCCTTCGAGCGGCTGCCGCGGTCGACTGGGATCATCCGCATTTTCAGGATGTACCAGCCGAAGAACGGGATCCAGGTCAGTTCCCGCTTCAGGATGTAGATCGGATCTTGCAGGAACGGGAAGAAGGCGATCGCGTCCCAGAAGGATTGGTGCTTCGGCGCCAGGATGAATGAACCCTCGGGCAGGTTTTCCTGGCCGGTGATCTCGCTTTTGGTGCCGGCGATCTTGTCATAGAGCCACATGCTGGTGCGCGACCAGAATTTCGGCACAAACCAGGCGCGGTGGCGCGGCGACAAAAAATAGTACGGGGTCCAGAGGATCATCTGGACGATCAGATTGACGTAAAAGACGAGGTTGAACGCCAACGAGCGAATAAGGAGCATGGGGGAAGTGCCCGGTGAGGAGGTGTGCGTTGGTTACACCAAGCGCAGGCAAAAAGGAAACGGTGCGATGGCCCGTTCGTCAGGCCTGCCACGTCGCTTGCACCAGCCGCTTCTTCAGGCGTGGGGCGGCGAAATCGAGGAACGCGCGCAGTTTCACCGGCAGTAGACCCTGGCCGGCATGCACGAGGCTGACCGACCATGGCTGCGGCTCGAATGCCTCCAGCACGGTGCGGAGCGTGCCGGACCGCACCGCAGCAGTGATCTGGTAGGAAAGCACCCTCGTCATCCCGGCGCCGGCAATCGCGGCATCGATCGCCGCTTCCGCGGTGTTGACCCGAAGCCGTGAGCGGATCGGAACAGTGAGGTCGCTCTTGCCGGTGGAAAAAGTCCATGCGGCAGGAGCGGTGAGCCCTTCGAAGGTGACGCAGCTGTGTGCCGCGAGGTCTTTCGGCGTCTTTGGCATGCCGTGCTCGGCCAAATAGGCCGGGCTCGCGCAAACAACGCGCCGGATCGAGCCGATGCGGGTGGCCACCAGGCTCGAGTCGGGAAGCTCGCCGATGCGGACGGCGAGATCGATGTGCTCCTCGGTCAACTGGGTTATCCGGTCGGCGAGCATCAGGCGGATAGCCACGTCGGGGTAGGCGGCAAGGAAGCCGGTGACGACCGGTAGCACATGCAGCCGGCCAAAGACGATCGGCGCGGTGATGATCAGATCGCCCGTCGGGGCGCTGTATTCGCCGGCGGCGGCACGCTCGGCCTCGCCGACCTCGTCGAGAATACGATGGCAGGCAGCGAGGTAGGCGTGACCCGCGTCGGTCAGCGTCAGCTGCCGCGTCGAGCGGTTCAGGAGACGCGTCTTCAGATGCCGCTCCAGGTCGGAGACCTTGCGGCTGACCGTTGCAAGCGGGATGCTAAAGCGGCGTCCGGCGGCCGAAAGGCTGCCGGCCTCCACCGCGGCGACGAAAAGCGACATGGCCTCGAGGCGATCCATACTTCTCCCGGAAAATGGAAGGATTGGTTGCGAATATCACATCTAAATCCAAAAGATGGAAGGGGCCATGTTTGGCGGCGAAGCTGATCAATGGGAAGGAATGCCGATGCCCCGTATCCCTACGCCCGCGTCCATAGAGGCCGCGCCTGCTGCGTCGCAGCCGATATTGCATGCCGTCGAGAAGCAACTCGGCGTCGTCCCAAACCTCTTCAGGCTCGTTTCCAATAGCCCGGCTGCGCTGGAAGGCTATCTCGCTCTGTCCGGAGCGCTTGCCAAGGGCCGCCTTCCCGCGCCGACGCGCGAGCGCATCGCTCTGGCGGTCGCCGAGATCAATGGCTGCAGCTACTGCCTTTCCGCCCACACCTATCTCGGCAAGAACCTCGCCAAGCTTGACGATGCCGAGATGGTCGCCAATCGCGGCGGCGGGTCCAACGACCCCAAGGCCGCCGCAGCGGTGCGTTTCGCCGCCAAGATTGCGCGCGACCGCGGCCATATCGGTGACGAGGATCTCAGCGCCGTCAGGCTCGCAGGCTACGACGATGCGCAGATCATCGAGATCGTCCAGCATGTCGCTCTCAATGTCTGGACCAACTATGTCAATGAGGTTGCCAGGACGGAGATCGACTTTCCCGTCGTTTCTGTCCGCATGGCAGCCTGAACTCAGCGACCGGTGTGTCATCGGTCGTGGCGTTAGAGCATCGGACCCAAAAGTGGGTGCCGGTTGTGGGAAAATCCGATGCTAAAACAAAAAGATAGAGCGGCGGCACGGTTCGACTTGAAAGTTCACCGCTCTAGCCCATCGCAAGGAGTTCGCATGTCTGAAAGCCGCCCGCCGCTCCCGCCATTCACCGCCGAGACCGCCGCACAAAAGGCACGCATGGCGGAGGATGCCTGGAACTCCCGTGATCCGGCACGGGTCGCGCTTGCGTACACAATCGACAGTCGCTGGCGCAACCGGGCCGAGTTCCTGCAAGGGCGCGACGCCATCCAGACCTTCCTCACACGCAAATGGGATCGCGAACGCGACTACCGGCTCATCAAGGAGGTCTGGGCCTTCCGCGACAACCGTATCGCGGTGCGGTTCGCTTATGAATGGCACGACGACAGCGGCTCGTGGTTTCGCAGCTACGGCAACGAGAACTGGGAGTTCGATGAACATGGATTGATGCGCTTGCGCATCGCCAGCATCAACGACCTGCCGATCCGCGAGGCCGACCGCAAATATCATTGGCCGCTCGGCCGCCGGCCGGACGATCATCCCTCTCTGACGGAACTCGGCCTTTGAATGAGGCATTTCCATGAATGCTCACGTCTTCACCAGCGATGTCGCCTTTACGCCAACGGTCAAGGCGATCCAGACCCGCAAAGGCTCACGTGATGCCTATGCGCGTGTCGAGGAGCGTGGCGGCTGGCAAGCTGATATCACGCCCGATCTCGCCACCTTTATCGAGGCGCAGACCAGTATCTTCCTGTCGACGGCCAATGGTGAGGGCCAGCCCTACATCCAGCATCGCGGCGGGCCGGCCGGCTTCCTCAAGGTGCTCGACGAGCGGACGATCGGCTTCACGGATTTCTCCGGCAACAGGCAATTCATCACCCAGGGCAATCTGGACGACAACCCCCGCGCATTCCTGTTCCTGATCGACTATGCCCGCCGGCAGCGCATCAAGATCTGGGGCAGCGCGCGGGTCGTCGAGGACGACGCCGAACTGATGGCGAAGCTGATGCCGGAAGGCTATAAGGCGCGCCCAGAGCAAATCATCCTGTTCACGGTTTCGGCCTGGGATTCCAATTGCCCGCAGCACATTCCACAACGTTTCGAAGCGGCCGATGTGGCGGCGGCGCTGGCCGAGAGGGACAAGCGTATCGAATGGCTCGAACAGGAGAACGCGCGTCTGCGTGACGCCTCAAGCGCCACGGTCAAGGAATGATGCCGCTGCCGGTTCCAGATCGGCTCAGTTCGGCGCAGCAGCCTCGGCCAGCGCGACGCCGGTTGGCGTTGGCTTTACTGGCACGATGCCGCGCGCCAGCGCCAGCAGATATTTGTTGTATTCGGTGAACAGCACGCGCAGCGCCCTCGGCTTGGTCAGCCAGCCGCCATTGCCGAGATTGCTGTTGACCACTGGATAGGGCTCGAGCTTGGCCTTGTGCAGCAGCCGGCCCATTTCCAGCAGGCTGCGCGGCATGTGATAGTTGTTGGTGACGAGGATCACGGTGCCATAGGCGTGGTCTTCCACCCACTTGGCACTTTCCTCGGCATTGCCGATCGTATCGAGCGCGGCGCGGTCGATATCGACGCAGCAGGAAAACAATTTCTTGTCGCCGCGGGTCGCGACCTGAAGCTGGCGGCGGCTGGCGGAAGGATGCACGCCGCTGATCAGCAGCCGCTCGCCCTTGCCGGATGCCAGCAGACCCATAGCGGCGTCGAGACGCGAATGGCCGCCGGTCAGCACGATGATGGCATCGGCTTTTGCCGGATTAGTAGGCGTCGCGAGACGGCTGACGGTGTTGGCGAACCAGCCGAAGCCGCCGGCAAACAGCGTTGCCAGCACGAGCAGAAAGAACGCGGAGATGCGCAACGCGCCCGCCAATCGGCTAGGCTTGGCGCGGGAACGCGTAATCACCAAGGGCAACTGTCCAGCCATTCCGGTCGAGTCGCGCGCGTCCATCATCTTTATCGTTAACCCCGAAATGCGGCGTTTAGTAGGTGAAAAAGCACACATTACGTTACGTTAATTCTCTATTCGTGATCACCCCGCGTCCGGTTGGCGGACATCGATGTCGCTGAGATAGGTGACGACGGTGGCATGGGAGGTTGCCGCCGTCAGCGCACCGATGACCAGCACCATGAGGACAACGCCGAGATAGCCCGCCGAACCGATGGCGAAATTGCCGAACAAGGCGGTCGCCTGATCTGCCTCAGGCGTTGCCATGTTGCGCGACGACCACCATGAGAAGACGATGAAGACGAGCACCGCCGCCGCACCCCCGGCGGCTGCACCCTTTATGCCGGTGACCAGAAAGTGGTGGCGGAATTCGCGCGCGATGAAGCGCGCTTCGGCGCCGACGAAATGCAGCACCTCGATGATGTGGCCGTTGCCGGCCATGGCGCCGCGCGTCGCGAACACCACGGTCAGCACGGTTGCCGACAGCATCAGCGCCAGCACGGCGATGCCGATGGTCACCGTGGTGCGGGCCATGGCCACCAGCCGGTCGACCCAGGTGCGATGGTCGTCAAGCGCTGCACTGGGCAGTTTCGGCGTGATCGCGGCGCGCATTGCGGCGAAGTCGGGCGGGTTGTTCTCGTCTATGGTGACGATGATCAGACGCGGCACCGGCAGGTCGTCGATGTTGAGACCCGAGCCGAGCCACGGCTCCAGTAGCCGCGCCGTGGCATCGCGGTCGACGATCCTAGCGCTCTTCACGCCAGGAAATTCGCCAGCGATCTGCGAGGCCTGGGCAAGTGCTGCCTCCATGTCGAGGCCGTCTACCGGCTTGATCTGGATCGTCGCCTCGCGTGAGATCTGGTTCTCCCAGACCGAGGCGGTGTCGCGCACCAGCGTCACCGCGCCGAAGGTCAGGCAGGAGAGGAACGTCATGATGGCGATGACCAGGACCAGAGCCCGGCCGGCGATGTTCTGCGCCGGCACGATCGGCGCCATCTTGCGCTGAACGCGCTGCGTCGTCGCAGCCTTCCCGGCGTGCTGGTCTTCGACATGCTGAACGGAATGGTCAATCATAGATATCCAGCCTTCCGCCGGCCAGGATCATGCGCCGTGCGTCGACCTGTTCCATCAGGCCGAGGTCGTGCGTTGCGATCACCACCGCGGTGCCCAGTCGGTTGAGTTCGATGAACAGCCGCAACAGGCGCCGCGCTAGCGGCGGATCGACATTGCCGGTCGGCTCGTCGGCAAGCAGGATCTCGGGCTGCTCGATCAGCGCCCTGGCAATTGCGGCACGCTGTTTCTCGCCACCCGACAGCACCGGCGGCAGCACATGCATACGCTCGCCAAGGCCGACCCATTTCAAGAGCTCGCTCACGTCGGTGCGGTAGCTCGCCTCCTCGCGACCGCGCACGCGCAGCGGTAAGGCCACGTTCTCATAGGTCGTCATGTGGTCGAGCAGGCGAAAGTCCTGGAACACGACGCCGATGCGCCGCCGCAGATGCGGCAGCTCGGTGCGCGAGATGCGCGAGCGGTCCTTGCCGAAGATGGTGATCAGTCCGCGCGTCGGCTTGAGCGACATGAACAAAAGCCGCAGCAGCGTCGTCTTGCCGGCGCCCGAAGGGCCGCTCAGGAACTGGAAGGAGCGCTCCGGTATGTGCAAGGAAATGTCGCGGAGGATTTCCGGACCCATGCCATAGCGGAGGCCGACATTTTCGAAGCGGATCACGTTCGACGACCTGAAACTTGCGGCGGCGACGAGCCAGCCTTCTCTGAGAAAAGACCATCGGCCGGCATGGTTAACCGGCGGTTAATTCTGAGGTTTTTTGGGCGCGTCACAGGGGTACCGATGGGGAAGCGTTAACCATTTCCGTTTACGCAAAAGAAACGAAGAGCGAACAAGTGCCGTAGTGCTGGGGCCATGATGGCTGAGGATCGAACCGCGCGCCCTGTTTCCGGCGAAATCATGACCGACACGGCCGCCGCGCCGGAACGCATCATGCGTGATCCGGCCGACGACATCGTCGATGCCGACTACGAGGTGCTGCCGCGCCGCACCGCCAGCATAGACCCTTCACCGCCGCTTTCGCGCGTAATCGCCACGCCATCGATCGAAGGCATGGACATGCTGCGCAAACCCAAAGCCGCGATGGAACGGCTGCGGGCGCGCGGCGGGCCGATCTTCTGGATCGCCGGCCTCAGTGCGGCGTTTGCAGCCTTCTGGATCTCGGGCGGGCACGCGCTGGTGCGCCAGGCGCCGCTTCTTCTTGCGGCACAGGAAACGGGCGCTGCACTCACCATTTCAGGCGTTACGTCGCGTATCGATGCGTCCGGGCCGGAACCTGTCCTGTTCGTTGGTGGCGAGGCCGCGAATGACGGCGCCAGTCCGTCGCCATTGCCGCCGCTGGAAATCCGGGTCACCGGCAATGACAGGCGCACAACCCGCTATACGCTGGAGACATTCAACCGTTCGCTGGCGCCCGGCGAAAGATTTGGCTTTTCGAGCCGGCTCGACATGCCTAGAAACGGGGTCAGGACCGTCTCGGTCACCTTCGCCAACTAGGGCGATCATTTCTGGAAAGGCTGCCAATGCCAGTCGTGCGCGGCAAGGATATCGAGGTTCTGTTTTCGGCGTCGGCGATTGCCCGCCGCAATTTGGAGCTCGCCAAGGAGATTGCCGGACACGACTATCAGGACCTTCTGGTGATTTCGGTGCTGAAAGGATCGTTCATTTTCGCTGCCGATCTCATCCGCGCCATGCACGATGTCGGCCTGTCGCCCGAGGTCGAATTCATCTTCATCTCCAGCTACGGCGCCGGCACCACCAGCGGCGAGGTTAGGGTGCTGCGCGACATCGACAACGAGGTCGCCGGCCGCGACGTACTGTTGATCGACGACATCCTCGAATCCGGCAAGACGCTGTCCTTCACCCGCGACCTGATGCTGTCGCGTGGCGCCAAAAGCTGCGCCATCGCCGTGCTGCTCGACAAGCGCATGCGGCGCCAGACCGCGCTCATCGCCGACTATGTCGGCTTCGACTGCCCCGACTATTTCGTCGTCGGCTACGGCATGGATGTCGCCCACGCCTTTCGCGAACTGCCGTTTGTAGGCGTCGTCAAGGGCGACGCCTAGGGTGTGCTGATATTCAGGGTGAGGCCGGCCTGCAAACAGCGGATTCCTGCGCTTACTACAGCGCCGCGCGCCTTCTTGGGCGCGCAAAGGACGCTGTAGAACTCTGATTTTGCGCATGACCTTTCCGAAATCAAATTCGATTTCGAAATCATGCGCGGGCTCACGTACCAAAAGTACGCTCCGCTCCGGTTCTCGGAAGCCGCTGTTTTCGACTCGGCCTGACCTGAATCTCAACACACCTTGGTGCTCGATCCGTGCGCTGGGCTTGAAATCGCTGTATGCAATTCTTCGATGCGGCGCGCTCCGGATTTTCTCCCTGACTGCGGTTGCGGTTCAGGAAAAGTCAACTTTTCCCGGCGAAACTTTCCGCTATGGCAAAGCTCCTGATCGTCGAGGACGATGAGTCCGTCCGCACCCTCGCCGCCCGCGCGCTCGAACGCGCCGGGCATATGATCGACATCGCCGCCGACGGCGCGCAAGGGCTTGCCCTGATCCGCGCAGCACGTGGCGGCTACGACCTTGTCGTCTCCGATATCCGCATGCCGGAAATGGATGGCATCCAAATGGCCAAGGCGGCTGCATCGCTTTTCCCGGCGATGAAGATCTTGCTGATGACCGGCTATGCCGACCAGCGCGAGCGCGCCGAGGAATTGAACGGCGTCATTGTGGATGTCGTGCAGAAGCCGTTCACGCTGGCCGAAATCCGCGCGCGTGTCGAACAGGCGCTCGCCTGTTTTGCCTAAAGTGCGTCGCGTCTGAAGGGATTCATGCGACGCTTTAAGTTCTTGTTTTTATGCATGTCGTCGTCCCAAAACCGCTGCGCACTTTTGGGCGACATGCATTAGAATCCAAGCCTAATCGCGGTCAGGCGGGATCGCAGGTCGCCGCGATTGCCGGCCCGCTGCTCCGGCGCCGGCTGGCATGGAGCGCGAACAGACCGGCGCCGATGATGAGGGCGGCGCCGACCACGGTGGTCGATCGCGGCACTTCGGCAAAGAACAGGAAGCCCCACAGCGGCGACCAGATGATGCCGGTGTATTCGAAGGTGGCGACGCTGTTGGCGGGCGCCAGCCGGTAGGCTTGCGACAACAGGATCATCCCGGCCGAAGCGACGAAGCCGCAGGCGGCCATCGTCAGAAAATCGATCGGCGTCGGCCAGGTCCATGGCCTGACCAGGAATTCGAGGCTCGGATGCGTGGCGTGAGCTATTCCTGCCAGCCAGAACAGCCCGGCGACCGCTGCAGCGCCCAGGAGATAGACGCCGTTTTGATAGAACGCCATGACTGTGGATGATTCGGTGTCGCCGATCTTGCGGGCCATCAACTGCGAAAAACCGTACAGCACCGCCGAGGCAAGCGACAACAGCGCTGCCCAGTCGAACAGCCCGGCACCGGGCCGCAGCATCACCAGCACGCCCAGCATCCCGACCATGACGGTGACCAGCGTCTGCCACGCCACCCGTTCGCCGAGATAAGGGCCGGCAAGCGCCATGATGAACAGCGGTGCCATGAAATAGAGCGCCACCGCGTCGGCAAGCGGCAGGGCGGCGATCGCCAGGTAGTAGACGGTGTAGGAGGTGAACAGGATGAAGGCGCGCATCGTCAGCATGCGAAATCGCTTCGAAAAGATCGCGCTGAGCCCGACGTCGGCATGAACGAGCACGAGAAGAATGGGCAGGGCGACGATCGAGCGGATCGCCATCACCTCGGTCACCGGATAAGTGCTCGATACGGCCTTGATCAGCGGGTCCTGGAGCGAGAACACCAGAACGCCGAGGCAAAGGCTTGCCATGCCGAGGACGATCCGGTTCTTCATGTCGTTTAATGGCTCCTTGCGTGTGCGGCCCGAGAGCCGGGCCTGGCAATTTTTGGTTTATGCATGTCGTTGTCCCAAAACCGCTGCGCACTTTTGGTCGACATCAAAAAGAACCCGCCACCGTTTCGGGCAGCGGGTGCGAGTGAGGACTCTAGATTGGTCCGCGGCCGATTTTCGCAGCCGCATATCCAATGGGTGAAGCGACTATTATCCGCCGTTTGACATGTTGCAAACGAATTGGAATGATACCAGCAATCAGATTTTCTTATGGCGGACAAATGAAGCCCTCACTCGATAGCGATCTGCTGCGCACCTTCGTCGCGGTTGCCGACACCGGTAATTTCACCAAGGCAGCGGAGCAGGCCGGCCGTACCCAATCGGCGGTTTCGATGCAGATGAAGAAGCTCGAAGATGTGGTCGGCGACAGCCTGTTCGAGCGTGGCTCGCGTGGTGTTGCGCTGACGCGCCGCGGCGGCGAGCTCATCGTCAACGCCCGCCGGATCGTATCGCTGCTGGACGAGACGGCGGCATCGATGGTCGCGGCGCCGCTTGGCGGTCCGGTGCGCATCGGCATCCCGGAGGAATATGGCCACGCGATCCTGTCGCGCGCGCTCGGCGCCTTTGCCAAGCGCCATCCTCAGGTCGACATCACCGTCCGCTACGCGCATTCCGGTGCGCAGATCGCGGCGCTCGCCGCCGGCGAACTCGATCTGGCGGTGGTGTTCGAATGGCAGGATCTCTCCGGCGGTGAGGTGCTGATGCATGACCCGACCGTGTGGGTGACGTCGGAGCTGCATCACATGCATGAGGAGCGGCCGGTGCCGATCGCACTCTACAACCGTGCCGGCTGGTGCAAGGATTTCGCGATCAAGTCGCTGGAGCAGCGCGGCCTCGCCTATCGTGTCGCTTATACCAGCGACACCAATGGCGGCCTGCGGCTCGCCGTCACCTCCGGGCTGGCGATCGCGCCGATCTCGCGCAGCAACATCCCGGCCGGCTGCCGCGAACTTACGGCCGCCGATGGGTTCGGCGACATCGATTCCTCGAACGTGGTGCTGCGCCGCAATCCGAACGCTTCCGGCGAGGCCATCGACGGCATGGAGGAGGCGATCCGCGAGGCGTTCACCAACCGCTAGAGCAGGGCGGCTTTATTTCAGCTCCAGCAGCCGCTCCAGATAGCTGCGCTCGATGTCGGGGCTGAGCGCGTTGCCGAGCCGCTTGCGGATCGCTTCGAGGATCTGGCGGGCGCGCTGCACGTCGATTTCGTCCGGGACCTTCACCGAATCGCCGAAATCGGGACCTTCGGTAGCGCGCGGCCGGCCGAGCGGATCGCGGTCGGCGTTCTGCTGGCGGCCGCCCCGCTCGCCTTCGCCCTCGTCGCCCTGCATGGCCTGCAATTGCTTCATCATGTCCTTGGCGCCCTTGCGCAACGCTTCCAGCGCGCGGCCCTGGTGACCGACGGCCTGGTCGCCATCGCTGTCGCCAAGCGCCTGCTCGGCATTGCCCATGGATTTGCCGGCCTCGCCAAACCCTTCGTTGGGCTCGAGACCCATGCCTTCGAGGCCTTTTCTCAGCTGCTCGAGGTCGCCTTGCAGCTTGCCCTGGCCTTCCTGCAACCGCTTCAGCGCGTCGGCGAATTCCTGCGGCGTCATCGGCTTCGGCCGGCCGAGCGGATCACGGTCTTCACCTGGGTCGGGCTGCTCGCCCTGTTCGCCCATTTGGCCCTGCTCACCGTTCTCGCCGAGCTGCTCTTCGCGATTCTGCCCGCGCTGTTGCTGGCCGCGCTGCATCTGGTCCAAGCGGAAGGTCTCGTTCATCATCTCCTGCTGGCGCCGCATGATCTCGCCGAGCTTGTCCATCTGCTGGCGCATTTCGCTGTTCTGCTGGCCGCCCTGCTGCTGACGTCCGGCCTGCAGATTGTTCATCATGTCCTGCAGTTGCGAAAGCAATTGCTGCGCGCTGTCGCGGTCGCCTGATTTCGCCAGGTTTTCGATCTGGTCCATCATGCGTTCGATGTCGCTCTGGCGCAGTTCCTGGCCGTTCTGCTGCATCTGCGGCGCGTTCGGATTCTGCTGTGCACGCTGGGCGAATTCCTGCAGGAACTGGTTCATCGCCTCGCGCAGTTCCTTCATCGCCTTGTCGATTTCCTCGTCGCTGGCGCCGTTCTTGATCGCGTCCTGCAGCGCCTGCTGCGCCTGGCGCAGCCGCCGCTCGGCTTCCGAAAGATTGCCTTCCTCGATGCCGAGCGCGATCTCCCACAGATAGGCGACCTCGTCGCGCAACTTGTCGTCGTTGTCGGCCATCTTCAAACGGGTGCGGGCGCTCATGATGGCGAGGTAGTGCGCCATGTTGTCGAACGTGTCTTCGGGCCTGAGCGTGATCGCGTCCATCAGGTCGAGCACGCGGCTCTTGGCGTTGGCGTCGAGCGCCAGCACGCGGCGCTGCTCGATCACGGCCCTCGCCAGCGGGTTGGAGAAAGGCCGCTCCGGCATCACCAGCGTCTTGGTTTCGCTGGTTGCCGTATGTCCGGCGTCGTCGGTGGCGACAAGCCTGAGCTCGATGTTGCCGCCGGCCCAGACATGCTCGGTCAGGTCCTTGGTGGTCTTGGCGGCATTCCCCTTGGCGCCGCGGCGCGGCAGCGTCAGCGGCATTTCGGGCGGGCCATAGAGCGGATGCGCATTCGGCGCCGGCGGGTCGGCCAATACGAAATCCGCCTTGGCGGAGGCCGCGCCATAGTCGTCGTCGATCTGGTAGTTGAGTTCGAAGGAGCCATTGACGGCGCGTTTCGGCTCGCCGACGAAGCGGATCTGCGGCGGCTTGTCAGGGATCACCGCGAAGGCCCAGTTGCCGAGTTCGTCATTGCCCGAGTTCAGCGTCAGCGTGCCGTTGGCGGTCAGCTTTCCGGTGAACTGGCGCACCGTGGAGGGCGTTGCCGTGGAGGGCGTTGCCGCCGCCGGCTCGGCCGCGTCGGCCTGCTGACCGGCCGGCTCGATGGTGCGAGCGTTGCCGTCGGCGTCGGCGTAGCTCAGCGTTTCCTCGCCGGAACCGCCGGTGACGCGCAGCGACACATCGCTGCCTTCCGGAACAGTGAAGGTGGGCGCAGCCTGATTGCCATTGTCGGCGAGGGCTGGGTTGGCGAGGGCTGGGGACGTGAGGAAGACCGGCGGCCTGCCGGTGTAGGCCGGCGGCGTCACCCAGGCGTCGATGCGCGGCGGCACGGCGTCCCGCGCCGCGTGGGCACTGAACCCGTCTGCGATGCGGCCGCCCGACGGTCCGAACGAGAAGGCAAAGGCGGTGACCAACAAAAGCGCAGCCACGGCGCGCAGCCCCCACGGGTCGCGCTCCGGCACCCGGGTGCGCGGCAGGTCGCCACCGAGGTTGCCGAGTTTTTCGGCCATGCGTTTCTGGTGCTCGCGCCACAGCGCTTGCGAAAATATGCTTTCCCTGCCGCTCGGCCGGTCGGTCTGCACCAGCACCGGGCTGTGCAGCAACTGGTTGGCCGCCTCGATGCGCCGGTCGATCTCGGCGCTGGTCGGCACCCGGAAGAAACGCAGGGGATAGAGCGCGGCAAGGGCTGCGATGCCGAACACTGCCATGAGGCCCATGCGCGCCGCGTCGGGCAGCAGAAGGAAGAGGCCGAGCCACGAGGCGCTGAGGAACAGGCTGGCGACTATGAGCAGCGGAAGCAGCAACGGCCAGCCACGCTCGACCGTCATCGAGACCCGCGTCGCCAGCCGGCTCAGGGCAAGGCGCCCGGCCAGGCTGCGATCGCTGGTGAAGGTGGGTCGTTGCGTCATCGGCCCTTCCTGCTCGGGCGGGATAACCCGAACCTCACAAATCTATCGCACCGGCCCGAAAATCGGATGCGAAGGACTCAAAGTTTTAGATGCACGTCACTCGAAGCATATCAACAAACACGGCGAAGGCGAGGCGGTTCCCGAAAACGTGAACGATACTGCCTCCATTATCGTCAGAATTTAGCCGGATTGGCGTTTGCACCGCAGACCAGCACGGCGACACGCTCGCCCGCAGCCGGCGCGTAGCGGCCGGACAGGAGCGCTGCGAACGCCGCTGCGCCGCCCGGCTCGGATATGATTCGCACCCGGTCCCAAAGCGCCGCCTGCGCGGCGATGATCTCGTCGTCGCTGACCAATATGGAACGCTCGACGAAGGCCTCGGCGATTGGAAACATCATTTCGCCGACGCGCTTCGGCGCCAGCGAATCGGCGGCGATGCCCTCAGTCGGCGCATCGACGGGCTGGCCGGCCTCGAAGGCGCGATAGAGCGTCGGAGCACCCTCGGGCTCGACGGCGATGATCCTGATGCGGCCGGCAAACCAGGCGGCGATGCCGCCGATCAGGCCGCCGCCACCGACGGCGACCAGCAGCGTGTCGAGCTCCGGCAGGTCAGCCTCGATCTCGAGGCCGAGCGTGCCTTGCCCGACAAGCGTTTCTTCCTGGTTGAAGGCGTGGATCTGCAGCGCACCGGACTTTTCCGCGAAACTTTCGCTGGCGGCCAGCGCCTCGGCATAGCGCGCGCCGCCGACGACCAACTCGGCGCCGTAGCCGCGGATGCGTTCCAGCTTGGCCGGCGGACTCACTTCGGGAACGAAGATCGTCGCCTTGTGGCCGAGCCGCATGGCGGCATAGGCGACCGCGGCACCGTGATTGCCGCCGGATGCGGCGACGACGCCGGCCGCGGGAACCGGCCGTTCGAGAAGATTGGTGAACGCGCCGCGCGCCTTGAACGAGCCGGAATGCTGCAGACATTCCAGCTTCAGGTCGACGGCAAGAGGCGGACGGCCGAAATCGGCCATGTCGACGCGCAGCACCGGCGTGTGGCGCACGAATGGCCGGATGCGCGGTTCCATTGCGGCGATGCGCTCGCGGGTGATCCTATTACCGTTCAGCATGGCCTGCTCCCAAGGGTTGACATCACTTAGTAACTTAGCAAAATGGCTAAATGCAAGAGGTTGATGTCTTCAAGGCGATCGCCAACGAGCGCAGGCTGCAAATCCTCGATTGGCTAAAGGACCCGCGCGTGCATTTTTCGCCGCAAGCCGATGGCGATCTGGTCGAGGACGGCGTCTGCGCGCTGCTGATCGCCGAAAAGCTTGGCATCACCCAGGCGACGCTCAGCGAGCATATGCGAGTGCTGACCCAGGCGGGCCTTCTGCGCAGCAAACGCATCAAGCAGTGGACATTCTATCGCCGCGACGAGGGCAGGATCGCCGAGACCAGGGCGCTGATTCAGCACCGGCTGTAGCGCTGCAGACGATCTATTCTTGTTTGACCATGATCTTTTCCGAAATCCGGTTCCCACTTTTCGGGATCATGGGTCTATTCCAGCCAATCAGGCAGCGAATCCAGCCCGATCAGCTCGTCATAAGTCTGGCGCCGGCGCACGACATGGAAACGGTCGCCGTCGACCAGCACTTCGGGCACCAACAGGCGGGTGTTGTAGGTACCGGCCTGCACCGCGCCATAGGCGCCGGCGGTGGCGACGGCGATCAGGTCGCCGGCCTTGAGCCGCGGCAGGTCGCGGTCGAGGCCGAGATAATCGCCGGTCTCGCAGACCGGGCCGACGACGTCGACCGTCATGCGCGGCGCCACGGCCGGCTGCTGCACCACCGGCTTGATGTCATGGAAGGCGTCATAGAGTGTCGGCCGGATCAGATCGTTCATCGCGGCGTCGACGACCAGGAAGTTCTTGGCGTCGCCCTCCTTCACGAAGATCACTTGCGAGACGAGGACACCGGCATTGCCGACGATCAGCCGGCCCGGCTCGAACATCACCTTCAGCCCGAGCTTGGCGACGTGCTTCCTGACGATCTGGGCATAAGCGTCCGGCAACGGAGGGGGGCTGTTGTCGACGCGGTAGGGAATGCCGAGACCGCCGCCGAGATCGATATGCTCGATGGCGTGCCCGTCGGCACGAAGCACGCCGACCAGTTCCACCAGCAGCGCGAAGGCGTCGTCGAAGGGCTGCAATTCGGTGATCTGGCTGCCGATATGGGTGTCGATACCGGTGACCTTGATGCCAGGCAGTTCAGCCGCGCGGGCATAGACCTGGCGCGCCTTCTGCCAGGGAATGCCGAACTTGTTCTCGGCCCTGCCGGTGGAGATCTTCTTGTGGGTCTTGGCATCGACATCCGGGTTGATGCGCATCGAGATCGACGCCACCTTGCCCAGGGCCGTGGCGCGGGTCGACAGCAGTTCCAGTTCCGCCTCGGATTCGACGTTGAAACAGAGAATGCCGGCCGAGAGCGCAAAATCCATTTCGCGCGCGGTCTTGCCGACGCCCGAAAACAGGATCTTGTTGGCCGGAATGCCGGCGGCCAGCGCGCGGCGCAGTTCGCCTTCCGAGACCACGTCGGCGCCGGCGCCGAGTTTTGCCAGGATCTTCAGCACCGCCTGGTTGGAATTCGCCTTCATGGCATAGCAGACCAGCGCGTCGAGCCCGGCAAAGGCCTGCGCAAACACGTGGAAATGCCTGGTCAGCGTCGCCGTCGAATAACAATAGAACGGTGTGCCGACGCTTGCCGCGATATCTGATATCGCCACGTCCTCGGCATGCAGCACGCCGTCGCGGTAGTCGAAATGGTTCACAAGAGCGGTTCCGGAAGTTGGAGCACGATGAGATCGGCCGATCTCATCGGCTCTAGATCAACGGGTCGAGAATGAACTTCTTGTCCTTGACCGGTTTTTCCGGCTCGGGCGGCACGGGCTGCTCGGCCTTTTGTGCGTCCTTGCGCGCCTGCACGGCCGCCTCATAGGGCGTCTCGAGCCCGGCTTTCCTGCCGCAGGCCGTTACGGTTGCCAGCGCCGCCAGCAGCGCGAGCGTCACCAAAATCCTGCTTGCGGTCATCGATCCATCCGTCCGAAACTTTTGCCCGCCGCTTTTAGCCGAGTTTTTCTGGCATTGCACCTAGTGTGGTGGATTTGAAGTTCCTGTCATTGATGGCATTCGCGTTAAGGAACTTCAAATCCAAAACCACACTAGAATTCATCAATTAACTCGTGCGGCTTTTGAATCCGAAATTCGCTCGCCGCGCTGCTCCAACGTGATGCGAATTTCGGATTCGCCGCACGAGCATCACGCCTTGGCAATGTGCTTTTTCCAGTATCGGATCTGCTTCCTCACTTCCGACGGCGCGGTGCCGCCGAAGCTCGTGCGGCTCTTCACCGAGTTCTGCACGGCAAGCACGGAAAACACGTCCGCCGTGATCCCGGGGTGAATGGACTGCAAGTCTTCCAGCGGCAGCCTGTCGAGCCCGATCTTCTTCTCTTCGGCCAGCGCCACCGCGCGGCCGGTGACATGATGCGCCTCGCGGAACGGCAGGCCGAGGGTGCGCACCAGCCAGTCGGCGAGATCGGTCGCGGTCGCATAGCCTGACCCGGCGGCCTTCTTCATGGCGGCAGCGTTCACCGTCATGTCGCGCACCATGCCGGTCATCGCCGCCAGCATCAGGTCAAGCGTCTCGGCGGCGTCGAACACGGATTCCTTGTCCTCCTGCATGTCCTTGCCATAAGTCAGCGGCATGCCCTTCATCACCGTCAGCAGACCGACCAGATGGCCAGTGACGCGGCCGGTCTTGCCGCGCACCAGTTCGGCGGCGTCGGGGTTCTTTTTCTGCGGCATGATCGAGGAGCCGGTAGAGAATGAGTCCGACAGCCTGACGAATCCGAATTGCGGCGTCGACCAGATGATGATCTCTTCGGCCAGCCGCGACAGATGCGTCGCGCAGATTGCCGCCAACCCTAAGAATTCAAGCGCGAAATCGCGGTCCGAAACGCTGTCCAGCGAGTTGCGCATCGGTTCGCGGAAGCCAAGCGCCTTGGCCGTGTGGTGCCGGTCGATCGGAAAGCTGGTGCCGGCAAGGGCGGCGGCACCGAGCGGGCTTTCGTCCATCCGTTCGATGGCGTCGCGAACCCGCGACAGGTCGCGCGAAAACATCTCGACATAGGCCATGCAGTGGTGGCCGAAGGTCACCGGCTGCGCCGCCTGCATATGGGTGAAGCCGGGCATCACAGTTGCCGCATGCTCCTCGGCCCGTTCCAGGAACGCCGTGATCAGGCCCTTCAGCGCCTCGGCGACGCGAAAGCATTCGTCCTTGACCCACAGTCTGAGATCGACCGCCACCTGGTCGTTGCGCGAACGGGCGGTGTGCAGGCGGCCGGCGGCCGGCCCGATCAGTTCCGCAAGGCGAGCCTCGACATTCATGTGGATGTCTTCCAGCCTGGTCGAGAACTCGAAAGTGCCGGCTTCGATCTCTGCCAGGATCGTGTTCAGCCCGTGAGCGATTTTTCCTTGATCGGCCGCCGAAATAATGCCCGTTTGCGCCAGCATCTCGCTATGGGCGATCGAGCCTCTGATATCCTGCGCGTAGAGCTTGCGGTCGAACGAGATCGACGCGTTGATCGCTTCCATGATCGCGGCCGGACCCGAGGCAAAACGTCCGCCCCACATCTGGTTGCTGGCCTTCTTGTCGCTCATCGCTATAACCCGTGCTCCGGAGCAGTTTTTAAAAATGGCAGACGGCAATCAATTTTTTCCGGCCCCGCGCCTCATCCTCGCCGCTTTGGTGGCGGGCGTGCTGGCCGGCGCGGTCGCGGTATATGTCAGCGAGAGCGGTTCTGGCAACAACGCGCCCGCTCAAGTCGCCGTTGACGACAGCAAGGACGATGTCGCCTGCGCCGCCAAGGCTGACCGCGCCAAGACGGTCGCGGCGGCTGCCACCGGCCAGGTTGCCGCACTCTTGCCGGCCGATCCGCCGCAATCGCTGAAAAGCCTTGCCTTCAACGACCCTGGCGGCAAGCCGATGACGCTCGCCGACCATGCCGGCAAGACGGTGCTGCTCAATCTGTGGGCGACATGGTGCGCGCCGTGCCGCGCCGAAATGCCGGCGCTCGACGCGCTGCAGAAAGAAATGGGCAGCGACGCTTTCGAGGTCGTCGCGGTCAATGTCGATGCCGGCGACGACACCAAGCCAAAAAAGTTCCTCGAGGAAACCGGCGTCGAGGCGCTCGGCTATTATCGTGATTCGACGATGGCGTTGTTCAACGATCTCAAGACGCGCGGCCTGGCGCTCGGCCTGCCGGTCACCATGCTGATCGACGGTGAAGGCTGCCTGATCGCTCACATGAACGGCCCTGCCGAGTGGTCGAGCCCGGATGCCAAGCGGCTGGTCGAGACGGCACTCGGCAAGTCGGACTAACGCATGTCGCGCACAAGCATGCCCTCGGGCCCGACCCAGGGCCTGACCCGAGGGTGCGCAGCGGTTTTGCGATAACGACATGCATCAAAACAAGGACCTAAAGCGCGTCGCATGAAGCCATTCAACGCGACGCGCTTTAGGCGCCGGCGATTGCCGGTCCCGTCGTCCTTGTTCGAACAGTAAGCCGGCTTGGCAATTCCTTTCCATCGACTATCATTCGGAAGCGTGCACCACTTTAAGTGGAGATCGAGTTCATCGATCCGCAACAAATCCGTTGTCCAATTGTCACGAGCGGCACATATTGCCTTTGCGAGAGTGCCTTTCGCCAATGACAAAACGGGAGATGAAACATGAAGTTCTTCGGCTTCGCGGCCGGTGTTGCCGCCACCTTGACCCTGCTTTCCACCACCTCCGCCTTCGCCGTCACGCAGATCAGCTGGTGGCACGCCATGACCGGCGCCAACGCCGAGGTCGCGACAAGATCTCCAAGGATTTCAACGCCAGTCAGAGCGACTATGAGCTGGTTCCGGTGTTCAAGGGCACCTATCCCGAGACGCTGAATGCCGGCATCGCCGCCTTCCTCGCCGGACAGGCGCCCGATATCCTCCAGGTGTTCGATGTCGGTACCGGCGTGATGATGGCGGCCGAGGGTGCGATCAAGCCGGTGGCCGAGGTGATGACCGGTGCCGGGGTGACCTTCGACAAGAGCCAGTATCTGCCCGGCATCGTCGGCTATTATTCGAAGCCGGACGGCACCATGCTGTCCTTCCCCTACAACTCCTCCTCGCCGATCCTCTACTACAGCAAGGACATCTTCCAGAAGGCGGGCCTCGACGTGAACAACCCGCCCAAGACCTGGAACGAGGTGTGGGAAGCTGCCAAGAAGATCAAGACGAGCGGCGCCGCCTCATGCGGCTACACCTCGACCTGGCTGACCTGGATCCATTTGGAGAATTTCGCGGCGTGGAATGATGTGTCCTGGGCCACCCAGCAGAACGGTCTGGCCGGCGGTGATGTCGAGCTCAAGATCAATGCGCCGATTTTCGTCAACCACTTCCAGGCGCTCGCAGACCTCGCCAAGGACGGCACCTTCAAATATGGCGGGCGCACCTCCGAAGCCAAGCAGATCTTCCTTGCCGGCGAATGCGGTATCTTCACCGAATCGTCGGGCGGCCTCGGCGACATCGTCAAGTCCGGCATGAACTATGGCATCGGTCAGCTTCCCTACGATAGCGACGCCAAGGGCGCACCGCAAAACACCACGCCGGGCGGTGCCAGCCTGTGGGTGTTCGGCAACAAGTCGGACGAGCAGTACAAGGGCGTCGCGGCCTTCTTCGCCTACCTCTCCAAGACCGATGTGCAGGAATATCTGCACCAGAAGTCGGGATACCTGCCAGTGACGCTCGCCGCCTACGAGGCGACCAAGAAATCAGGATTCTATGGCAAGAACCCCGGCCGCGAGACGCCCATCCTGCAGATGACGGGCAAGGCGCCGACCGACAACTCGAAGGGCGTGCGCCTGCCGAATCTGCCGCAGGTGCGCGATATCCAGAATGAGGAGTTGGAGAAGATGCTGGCCGGCCAGCAAACCGCTCAGCAGGCGCTTGACAACGCGGTCACGCGCGGCAACGCCGCGATCAAGGAAGCGCTAGAGAACTGACGAGATTATCTCGGTTGGTCGATTGGAATATCGCCCACGCGAGCTGGCGTGGGCGACCCCTGGATAGCGAGGGAAAATCAGCCTGTCTCCACGCATCGTCTTTCCCAACAAGATCCTGCCCTTCCTGCTGGTGGCGCCACAACTCGCCATAACACTGGTTTTCTTCTACTGGCCGGCCGGTCAGGCGCTTTACCAGTCGATGCTCAGACAGGACCCGTTCGGGCTGAGGACCAAGTTCGTCTGGTTCGCCAATTTCCGGAAAGTGCTGGCCGATCCGGCCTACCTCAACTCGATCAAGGTCACGGTGGTGTTTTCGCTTGCGACGGCGATCGTTGCCATGGGTGTGGCCCTCCTGCTTGCGGTCATGGCCGAGAAGGCAGTGCGCGGCAAAGGCCTCTACCGCACATTGTTGATATGGCCTTATGCCGTGGCGCCGGCGATTGCCGGCATGCTGTGGCTTTTTCTGTTCAATCCTTCGATCGGCTCGTTGGCCTATTTGCTGAGAAGCCACGGCATCGCCTGGGATCCGCTGCTCAACGGCACCCACGCCATGATCCTGCTGGTATCGGCGGCTGCCTGGAAGCAGATCAGCTACAATTTCCTGTTCTTCGTCGCCGGCCTGCAGGCGGTGCCGAAAACGCTGATCGAGGCGGCGGCCATGGATGGCGCCGGTGAGACCAAGCGCTTCTGGACCATCGTCTTCCCGCTGCTCGCGCCGACGACCTTTTTCCTGCTGGTCAACACGGTCTATGCCCTATTCGACACTTTCGGCATCGTTCATGCCGTCACCGGCGGCGGGCCGGGCAAGACGACCGAGACGCTGGTCTACAAGGTCTACAATGACGGCTTCGTCAATCTGATCCTGGGTGACTCGGCGGCGCAGTCGGTCATCCTGATGGCCATCGTCATCGCGCTCACCGCCATCCAGTTCCGCTACGTGGAACGCAAAGTCCATTACGGTTGAGGGCAGCGATGATCGGCCAATCCCCGCTCCGCTCCTTCATCGCCCATGCCGGGCTCATCCTCGGCATATTGATCGTGGTTTTTCCGATCTACTACACCTTCGTTGCCTCGACACACACGCTGCAAACCATCCTCAGGCCGCCACTGCCGCTCTTGCCCGGCCAGCTATGGAACAATTACAGCGAGGCGCTGTTCGGCGGCATTGGCCGCATCGGCGGCGTCAGCGTCGGCCAACTGCTCCTCAACACCACGATCATGGCGTTTGGCGTTGCGGTGGGAAAGATCTTCATCTCGATCCTGTCGGCCTATGCGATCGTGTTCTTCCGCTTTCCGCTGCGCATGACCTTCTTCTGGCTGATCTTCATCACCTTGATGCTTCCCGTGGAGGTGCGCATCCTGCCGACCTACAAGGTGATGGTCGATCTCGGCATGATCGACACCTATGCCGGCCTGATCATCCCGCTAATCGCCTCGGCCACCGCGACGCTGCTGTTCCGCCAGTTCTTCATGACCATACCGGGCGAATTGGTCGAGGCGGCGCGTGTCGACGGTGCCGGGCCATGGCGCTTCTTCTTCGATATTCTCTTGCCGTTGTCGCGCACCAACATCGCGGCGCTGTTCGTGATCCTCTTCATCTACGGCTGGACGCAGTATCTCTGGCCGCTGCTCGTCACCAACAGCAACGATATGAACACCATCGTCATCGCACTGAGAAAGATGGTTTCCTTCGCCGATGCCGATACCGAATGGCACCTGGTCATGGTCACGGCGATGCTGGCCATCGTGCCGCCGATCCTGGTGGTCGTGCTGATGCAACGCTGGTTCGTGCGCGGCCTGGTCGAATCCGAAAAGTGAGAAGCCGATGGCGACCGTCGATCTGAAGGACGTAAAGAAGGTCTATCCCAGCGGGGTCGAAGCCGTGAAGGGCGTCTCCATCGCCATTCCCGACAAGGAGCTTTGCGTGCTGGTCGGTCCATCCGGCTGCGGCAAATCCACCCTTCTCAGAATGATCGCCGGGTTGGAGACGATTTCTGCCGGTACGGTCGCCATCGACGGCAAGGTGGTCAACGCCATCGGCCCGACCGAGCGCGACATCGCCATGGTGTTCCAGAACTACGCGCTCTACCCGCATATGAAGGTCTACGACAACATGGCCTATGGCCTGCGCAATCGCGGCACGCCCAAGGACGAGATCGACAGCAGGGTGCGCTCGACCGCCAAGGTGCTGGAGCTCTCGGCGCTGCTCGACCGGCGCCCGCGCGAGCTTTCCGGCGGCCAGCGCCAGCGTGTTGCCATGGGCCGCGCCATCGTGCGCAATCCAAAAGTCTTCCTGTTCGACGAGCCGCTCAGCAATCTCGATGCCAAATTGCGCGGCCAGATGCGGGTCGAGATCAAGAATTTGCAGCGCAAGCTTGGCGTCACTTCGGTCTATGTCACCCACGACCAGCTCGAGGCGATGACGCTGGCCGACACCCTTGTTGTCATGAACGCCGGACTGGTCGAGCAAACGGGCGCGCCGCTCGACATCTACGAAAAGCCGGCTTCGATCTTCGTCGCTTCCTTCATCGGCGCGCCGCCGATGAACCTTCTGGCGCTGACCGGAAGTTCCTCAGGCCCGATGCTGGCCGACGGCACGGCGATCGGCTTCGCGGCCCCCGAAACACCAGCCGTGATACTGGGTTTTCGCCCGGAAGATGCCGACGTCACCTTCAATGCGGAGGCGCTGCCCGGTGCGCTCGTCCTGCCGGCGACAGTCGAGGCGGTCGAGCCGGTCGGTGCCGAAAGCTTTCTTCATTGTGCAGCAGCCGGCAGCCGTATCGTCGTGCGCGTCTCAGGGCGCGCCACCGCCAAGCCCGGTGACCAGTTGCGCGTCGTGGCCAGGACCGAAAAGCTGCACTGGTTCGAACAGGCCGGTAAGCGGGTCGATTGAAGCCAGCCTGTCGGCCTGACTGGCGAGCTGCGCGAGACGCAAGACCGTTCAGGCAAATACATGCGCCTTTCCCGACACCGTCAGCCGGACGATCTCGCCAACCACCGGTGTGTCCATGCCCGGCTTGCGCAGGATCAATGGCGTGTTGCCGATCGCGGCTGCGTCCGGCGGATCGGGACTGTTCAACAGCCGCACCGCGATGGTGCACATCGAGCCGGCGAATTCGGACTCCATGACCTCGCCGAACAGCATGTCCGGCGTGCCCGACATGCCTTCACGCGAGGTCCGTTTCAGCAGCACCTGTTCCGGCCGCAGCATGATGCGGACGATATCGCGCCGCTTGGTGCTGTCGACGGCGATGCGGCCGAGCGGCGAGCTGGCGAAACCGTCCGCGATCTTTGCCGGCAGGATGATGGCATCGCCGAGGAATTCGGCGACCATCCTGTCCTTCGGTTTGAGATAGAGTTCGCGCGGCGTGCCGACCTGCGAAAATATGCCGTCGCGCATCACCGCGACCTGGCTGGCAAAGGACAGCGCCTCGGCCTGGTCGTGCGTGACCAGGATCGTGGTGATGCCTGCGGTCTCCAGAAGTTCGGCCACAGCCTTGCGCATCGAGGCGCGCAGACCGGTGTCGAGCGCCGAGAACGGTTCGTCGAGAAGCATCAGCCGCGGCTTCATGGCCATGGCGCGGGCCAGCGCCACACGCTGCTGCTGGCCGCCGGAGAGCTCGTGCGGCCGGCGTTTCAGGATCGCTTTGTCGAGCCCGACGATATAGGCGAGCTCGACGATGCGCTCGGTGCGCTTGTCCTCGTGGCGTCCCATGCCGAAACCGATATTGGCGGCGATGCTCAGATGCGGGAACAGGGCGCCGTCCTGCGCCACCACGCCAATGCCGCGCCGATATGCGGGCACGGCGGCGCCGCCATTGGCCAGCACCTCGCCGTCGAGCACGATGCGGCCCTGGTCCGGCGCCTCGAAGCCGGCGATCAGGCGCAGCAAGGTCGTCTTGCCGCAGCCGGACGGCCCGACGATCGCGGTGCGGCTGCCGCTGGCCACGCTGAGGTCGACACCGGCCAGTGCGGCCACCGGGCCATAGTGCTTGTGCACATCGGTGAGTTCGAGGAAGCTCATCGTCCGGCCATCCGCTTCGACTGGACATAGAGCAGCCAGGTCAGGGGCAGCGACATCGCCACCATGATCAGGGCGTAAGGTGCGGCGGACGCATAGTCGATCTCGCCGCTGTGGGCCCAGAACGCCATCGCCAGCGTCCGGGTGCCGTTGGGCGCCAGCATCTGCGTGGCGGTCAATTCGTTCATGATGCCGAGCGCCACCAGCGCCATGCCTGCCGCGGCACCCGGCGCCGACAGGCGGATCGTCGTCGACCACAGCGCCTTGAGCGGTGACCGGCCGAGACTGGCGGCGGCGCGTTCGAGCTCGACCGGCGCCTGCGCGATCGACGCCCGCAGGCTGATCAGGGCGCGCGGCAGGAACATCAGCGCATAGGCAACGAGGATCGTGAACAGGGTCTGATAGAGCGGCAAGGCGATGCGCACAGTGATGGTGACCAGCGCCAGCGCCACGACGACGCCGGGCAGCGATCCGACGATGTAGTTGCAGCCCTCCAGGAGACGCTGCAGCGGTCCAGGCGCGCGGATCGAGATCCAGGCCATCGGCATGGCAGCGATGGTGGCGAGCAGGGCACCGGCGAGCGCCAGGAACAGGGTCTGGCCGAGCGCCAGGCCGATCTCATCGAGGCGCCAGACATCAGCACCGCCGGCCACGAGCCAGCGGCCGATGGTGACGAACGGCACGCCCAGCGCCAGCAGGGTGGTGACCACCGGCAGCAGGAGGCACGGGATCGTGGCGCGGCCGAGCCTTGTGCGTTGCTGCTGGCGCGCGGCGCCCGAGCCGACGCGGGCATAGCGCTCCTCGCCGCGCACGAGCACTTCGATCCCAAGCAGCACGAAACAGCATGTCACCAGCACCGCTGCCAGCATGTTGGCGGCGGGGCCGTTGAAGGTCGACTGGAACTGGTCCACGATCGCCGTGGTGAAGGTGTCGAAGCGGATGAACACGTAGAGGCCGTATTCCGCCAGGAGATGCAGGCCGACCAGCAGCGAGCCGCCGCAGATGGCGAGCCTGAGCTGCGGCAGCACCACCCGCCGGAACACGCGCCACGGCCCGAGCCCGACGGCTGCCGCGGCATCTTCGAGAGCAGGATCGAGCCGGCGCAAAGCTGCCGCCACCGGCAGATAGAGGAACGGGAAATAGGCGACGACGGAAACTAGCACGCCGGCCCACAGGCCGTGCAGTCCCGGCACCAGGGTTATCCAGGCGTAGCTGTGGACGAAGGCGGGGATGGCGAGCGGCGCCACCGACAGCCAGGCCCACAGGCGGGCACCGGGAAGACTGCTGCGTTCGGTCAGCCAGGCCAGCGCCACCGAGAGCACGATGCAGATCGGTGCGGCCAGCACCACCAAAAGCAGGGTGTTGACCAGCAGCTCGCCGACGCGCGGCCGGAACACCAGTGCCGATACGGTTTCCCACCCGGTCTGCACGGCAATCCAGATGATGAAGGCGAGCGGCAGCAGGGAGAAAAGTGAGACCAGGATGGCGGCGAGCGAAATCCAGGATATCGGCCGCCGGCGCGTCCATTGCCCAGCCGCCACGCCGGTCGGCAAGCCTGAACGTGCAAGGTCGGCTGCAGACTGCATCAGCTCAGACGCCGCGCCGCTGCCGCCCGGTGGCGGAAACGGTCGAAGGGCCGACAATGTGGCCAAAAACGCAGTCTGTCGTCATGGACGAATGCCATCTCGAAAAACAGAGCGCTCCTGCGGAAAGCGAATTCCCGCAGGAGCGCAGTCGGTTGCCCTTTTAGGACGAACGCTAACTAAAGCAAGCCGGCTGCCGTCATCAGATCGGTCACCTTCTTGGAGTTCAGCGTCGTCGCGTCGACCTTCGGCGCCTGCAGATCGGCCAGCGGCACCAGCGCCGGATTCGAATCCGCGCCCTTGCCGACGGCGTATTCGAAGGAATTGCCGGTCTTCAGCACGTCCTGACCACCCTTGCCGGTCACCCATTTCAGGAAGGCCTGGGCCTCCTTCGGGTGCTTGCTGGAGGCCAGCACGCCACCGCCGGAAACCGAGACGAACGCGCCCGGATCCTGGTTCTTGAAATAGTGGAGCCCGACGTTCTTGCTGTTCTCGCCGGTCTTGGCCTGGTCGCCGTAGTAGTAATAGTGATAGATCACGCCGCCTTCGATCTCGCCGGCATTGACCGCCTTCATCACCGTGCTGTTGCCTTTGTAGGCGGTGAAATTCTCCTTCATCGCCTTCAGCCAGTCGGCCGTCGCGGCCTCACCCTTGAGCTGCAAAAGGGCGCTGACGATCGCCTGGAAATCGGCGCCGGACGGCGAAGCGGCCCAGCGTCCCTTCCAGCTCGGATCGGCGAGTTCAAGCAGCGACTTGGGCAACTGCTCGGCGGTCAGCTTGGTCTTGTTGTAGGCAAAGACGGTGCTGCGCGCGGCGATGCCCACCCATTTGCCGCTGGCCGGCTGATACTCCTTGGGAATCTGCGCCTGCGTGTCGGCGTCGACCGGCGCGAACAGGCCTGATGACTCGACCAGCACCATGGCGGGCGAGTTTTCCGTCAGGAACACGTCAGCCGGCGAGGCGGCGCCTTCGGCGACGATCTGGTTGGAGAAATCGCTGTCGCCGCCGTGGCGAACGGTGACCTTGATGCCGGTTTCCTTGGTGAAACCTTCAACCCAGGCATTGGTCAGGCTTTCGTGCTGGGCATTGTAGACGACGATGCCGCCGTCCTGGGCCATCGCCGGGCCGGCGATCAGGCTGATTGCAAGTGCCGTGGCACCGGCAAGGGCGGAAAGAGCATATTTCATGGACGTCATCCCTCTCGATCTCGATGGTCTTGATTTAGCAAGGCTGCACCTATCAATTCCTGACCGGTGTAGTCAACATTGATGAGCTGCGTAATCGGGCGCCGGAGGTGAAACCTTCGTGATATTCCCATATTTTGGCTTGGACATTATTTCGCCGGCCACGTAACAAATCAGCGCCGAGGCGCGAATATCGGGAGTGAACTCTTGTGACCGGCAAGGACGAAGCCGAGCTTTCCCGGCTGATGCGGGCCGCGATCGCGGGAGATGAAAAGGCTTACGCCGACTTTCTGCGCCGGACGGCTGCTCTCGTTCGAGGCTTTATCAGGCGCAAGATCGTTCAGGGCGGTGTCGATCCCGAGGATGTCGTGCAGGAAACCTTGCTGGCCATTCATGTGAAACGGCATACCTGGCGCCAGGATTTGGCTGTGCTGCCCTGGGTCTACGCCATAGCGCGTTTCAAGCTGATCGACGCCTTTCGGCGGCGCGGGCGGCGCATCGAGATCGAGATCGACGAGATCGCCGAGACCTTCGCCGAACCGGAGGCCGAGACGGTCAGCGAGCGCGACATCAATCGTGCCCTGGACGGCCTGCCGCCGGCGCAGCGTTCCGTGGTTTCGTCGGTGTCGGTCGAAGGCCGTTCCATTGGCGAGACGGCGGTGAAGTTCGGCATCAGCGAGACGGCGGTGCGCGTGTCGCTGCATCGTGGGCTCGCAGCTATTGCTAAACGGTTCGGGGCCAAACAATTCGGGCGGGAATGACATGAGGACCGACGATCTCATCAAGGCGCTCGACGCCGATGCCCGCAGCACGGCGATGCCGCTTGGCTCGGCCTGGTGGATAGGCGCCGGTGCGGCTACGCTGATCGCGGCGGTGGTTTTCTGGCTGGCGATCGGCCCACGCACCGACATCGCCACCGCCATGCATACGATGCGCTTCCTCGCCAAGTTTGTCTTCACGATGGCTCTGGCCGTCAGCGCCTTCGCCTTGATCCGCGCGCTGTCGACTCCCGGTGCATCGACGAACAGGAGGGCGGCCTGGATGATTGTCGCACCGCTGCTGGTGGCCGTGGCGGTGGTGCTGGAGCTCCTTTCCGTGCCTGCAGCCGACTGGGGCCGGCGGCTGGTCGGCAGCAATCTGGTCATCTGCCTGACATTTATTCCGCTGATCGGCATCGGTCCGCTCGCCGTTTTCCTAGCGGTGTTGCGCTATGGCGCGCCGACGCGGCCGGTGCTTGCCGGAACGGTGGCGGGCCTGCTCGCCGGTGGGCTGGCGGCAACTTTCTATGCCGCACACTGCTTCGACGACTCGCCGCTTTTCGTCGCCACCTGGTACACGATCGCAATTGCCATACTCGCCGGGCTCGGCGCGCTCGGCGGGCGGCTTTTCGTGCGCTGGTAGCGACAAGCGACAGCCCGCGAGCGGAGACCGTGATGCTCTAAGGTCAAAACTCATTCATTCTGAACGACCTAGTTCGACCCCAAGCGGAAGTTTCGCTCGCCCGTGCCGAATTCACGCCCTTGACCCGAAGGCACCTTCGTAGTGTCGGGCCAGAAGGTCTGAAAAGGGATCAACTCGCCTCTAATCTGAAAACGTTTGTCGCCTCGTGCCGACCGCGCAATATATGCTCGCCGATGGGTTGCGCCGAGCATTCGGGTCCCGCAGATCGCAGCACGGCGTCGCTGACCAGAATGACCGCTTCGTCTTCGTCGGTCATGCATTTTTTGGCGACATCCTCGATGCGTTGCGCGGTGTTCACGATGTCTCCGACCAGCGTATAGTTGATGCGCCCTGGAGCCCCGATATTTCCCACCATCGCCGGGCCGGCATGGATACCTATCCGGATTCTCGCGGGCGGCAGCCCAAGCCCTCGTCGACGCCGATTGTCGCCAACGATCGCAGAGGCGATCGCGCGCGCTGCACGACAGGCACGGGCTGAATGATCCAGCTGCAATTCAGGCGCTCCCCAAAATGCCATCAGCGAGTCGCCGATGTACTTGTCTATGGTGCCGCCTTCCGCCTCCACGCAGGCGGCGAGCAGCCTGAAATGGTCATTGAGGAACGTCGCCGCATCAGACGCCGATAGCCGCTCGGCGAGGCTCGTGAAGTCGACAATGTCGGTAAACAGCACCGTGACTTCTCGCTCTACAAGCGCTGTCGCCTGTTCGCCCTGTGCCATCAGCTGCTTGACCAAGCGTCGGGGCACATAGGTCTCGAACCAGTGCAAGGTCGCGATGAGCGCGTTGTAGGCTCGGATCGCCTCGTCCAGTTCGCGAAGATGACTGCCAGCGAGCGGGCGGGCAGAAGTGAGATCGAGCGTACGAATTGCGGACGTTGCGCGTGCCAGGCGCAACATTGGCTTTCCAATCGCATAGCCGACCAGCCAGGCGCCAGCGACCGCGGCAAGGACAGCCCCGAGCCCAAGCCAGGCCGCGTGCTCAAGTCTGCGGACTTCGCCGCCAATCTCGTCGAGCGGCAGGTAGCGGCCGACCACCCAGGGCTGGTCGCTGTATCCTGTGATGTCGCGGTAAATGAAGACATAGGGAGTGTGATCGACAGTGACGACATGGCTTTGCGAAGGACCTACGAAGGCGGCCGTGCCCGTCTCAGGATCCGGACTCCAGATCGACGCCAGTACCGGATCTCCGATCTCGGTCACTTCCGGAAGGAGTTTATCGCGCTTGAACAGCTGAGGATTGTGCGCAAGTGCTGCATGAGCGAGGACGTGGTTGCGGCCGAGAAGAATGAACGCGCCGACGTCTGACCCGGCGGGCGATTCGGCGAGAAAACGTGACAGCTCCGAAACCGTAACCGCGGTTAATAAAATCCCGAGAAAGGAACCCTCATGCCACAGTGGGGTACGAACGTTGACGAGAGGCTGGTTCAGCCGTTCACTCCACAGAAGTTCTCCCCAGACAGGGTGACCTGCGCTTCGCGCCATCTCGAATGCTTCGTCCAGGCCGGGCACAGTTCGCATGTCGATCTTTCGCAGAACGACATTGTCGCCATGGCGTTCGACGCGCAGTTGCTTCAAATCGGTGCGAATGACGGCGAGCGCAGCGATCTGTGGAATACCTGCCAGTGCCGCCCGGAGTTGGCTCAGTGAGGCAGCTTCATCTTGCGGGTCGAGGTCGCCGTCGCGGAAAAGCTTGGCCAGGAATTCGGACTGGTCGCGGGCTGGATCGAGGTGCAATCGAGTCCGTTCCACAATCGTGTCGATAATTCGCTCACTGCGGTCGCGGACGAGTGTGATGGTGTTCTGGCGGCCACTTTCCAATGCCAGGATCAGCGCCGCTGCGGTCACGGCGATGATGATCCCAAACGTAAGAGCCAGCGCAGCGCGTATCGAGACGCGGCGCGAATGCCACGACGATGCTTCCTCACCGCTATTGGACCGAGCCTTTTCGGCGCCTGCCGATCTCGCCCCGCGAAACAACTTCCCGGCCAGAACCCTTCGCAATTTCGGACCAACAATGGACATCCGACGATCAGCGAGCTGCGAGCAAGAGAAAGGGCGGACTGTAGTCCGGGATACAACCTCCCGTAAGGTCGCTCGCTTGATGGATTGAAGCCTCAGCTTCAGTTTTCAATAGTGAAGGTGCAGCACGATCGGTACCTGCTCTTCCTTCGGGACGACCACGAACAGATTGTCGTATGCACTTCGTTCGATCTTGACTTCCTCAGGATATCGGAGTGCCTTGAGAATCTCTGGAATGGTGCTCCAATGCCCAACGACAAGCACTCTGTCTCTGCCGTTCTCTGAGCGAAGTAGACGGACCAAGCCGTCGCTGTCCTCATACGAATGAACACGAATCTCGAGTCCACGGGCTTTCGCGAGAGGTTCGGCCGTCTCGACTGTGCGTGTGGCTTGCGTGGCATAGATGGCGGTGACGCCGGCGTCTTTTAATCGCTCAGCCAACATCTTGGCCCGTTGTTGTCCGGACTCCGACAGCGGGGTTTCGTCGAGAATCTCATCCAGGTTCAATGTCGATGGCGGATCACTGTGCCGAACGATATAAATCACCTCCTGCGCACCGACTGGATGGGGCAATACGAGGAAGCCAGCAGCTAAACCGACCAGAAAACGGATGGCCCTAGCTCCCATGACCGTTGCTCCCTGCGTCCGGCTCTCCCAGACGACCCCCAATGGTAACGTGCATGGCACGTTGCAGATAGCCAGTGGCGATCGGAGTGTTCGGCAGCCGCCCAGCAGGCGACAGCAATGGGACCCAAAACAGCCGTAAGCAGACGGGTATGCTAAACGTCCGTTCATGGCGCGACCGCGTCCATTGACCAAGCTGCTGCCTGCGTCTGACAATCCTATAACCCTCGAGCGAACGTGCGCGAGGCTCTATGTTCGTTCTAGGATTGTCTGCTCGCGTCGAGCGCTGTGGCTGCGGAGGGCGGCATGCGAGAAGAACCATGTCCAGCTGGAATAGAGGCCACCTTGTTGGTCAGAAGCCACCCCTCAAAGCCGCGCGAAGTCTGGAGCATCCGAACACGACTGCAGGTGTCAGGCGCAAGAACGGGATCTGGCACTATTCAATCTCGCCATCGACAGCAAGCTTCGAGGTTGCGACCTGGTCACCGTGACGGTCGGCGATGTCGCGCGCTCCGGTGCTGTCCGCGATCGCGCGGTGATCGTTCATTGGAAGACGGGGCGCCCGGTGCAGTTCGAGATCACGGAGCAGACCCGCGTCGCCGTCAACGCTTGGATAGCCCGTCGCGGCCTTAAAGGGACTTGCGCATGGGCGTTTGTCGCTACGCTATCGGCCTGCGTTGTGCTATACTTTTTTTTTGGCTTCTTTCGACGGGATGGAGATGTTCGCCCTGTCAACCTTGACGCGGAGAAGCATTGGCGTTGCTCTTGTCGGTTGCGCGTTCCTCGTGCCGGCTGCCATGGGAGCGGGAGATACTGAAGATGTCGCGATGGGAATCCGCCTTGCGGAATTGCTTCGCGCGGGGCGAAGCGTTGTCTCCAACTATCAGACACTAATCAACGATCCCGCACTTGGCGACAAGCACCTCGACAGCGAGCGGTTTGCGAGCGAGGCCATCGCCGTTTACTCAAAAAACACCGGCCAGGACCCGTTTTCCGGCGAATTGACCAATCGCGACCGGCGTCTGCTTGAGGCCCAGATTGGGGCTATGCGGGAGGTGGTGGACGAGCGCCAAGATGACATCAACCGCGCTGGGATCGGGTTCAAGGGCTTCGTGCCGGCCGTTTTCGCGCGTCTGTTGAATGAGAAATTCGCCGCCAAGGTTGGCAACGAAGCTCTGGTGCGCGTGACTGCGCCCGAGCAACTCGTGCGCAACCGCAAATCTCTTCCGGACGCTTGGGAAGCCAGCATCATCGTAAGCGTCTTTTCAGATCCGAAGAGAGCAAAAGGCGAAGCCTACACGGATGTGACCGAGGTGGAGGGACGCCCGGCATTTCGAATGCTCCTGCCCGAATACTATACGGAGTCGTGCCTTTCCTGCCACGGCGAGCCGAAGGGCGAGATCGACATAACTGGATATCCCAAGGAGGGCGGAAAAGCCGGCGATCTGGGGGGCGCAATCAGCATCGTCTTGTTCAAATGAGCGTCCTGGAACAGACACCCCACGAGGTGGAAGCCATACCGGCGCCGTCGAAATCCCTGGGACGTCGCCTTGCCAGTCTGCCGATCGCGGCCCGCGTAGCTGCACTGACAGCGGCCGGCCTCATTAGTCTCATCGTATCTTCCATCCTTCTCACGCAGGCGCTTTATCGCAGTGCCGACCGCACCGCAGACACTAAGGCATTGTTCGATCTCGCGGCGACTGCGGCTGCGGCGCACGTGACCTTTGGCGAATTGCGATACTGGCTCACCGATTTGTCGGTCAGCTTGCTAATGAACTCCCAGCGGAATGCCGAGCAGGCGCGTGAGCGACTGCTGGACCAACTGGACGGCCTTTCGAAATCATCCCCCGATGCAGTGAGGGAAATCCGTGTCGAGATCGATGACTACGTCAAACGGGCACTAGAGGCGGCGGACAGCTATACTCAGGATAACCGCATCATTGGAAACGCTCTCCTGGCCGAGGCGCGAACCCACAGCACGAATGTCGATGCCGCCCTTAACAAACTTGTCGAGCAAGTGAGCGCCGAGGCAGAAGCTGCTCGCAACGAGGCTGTAAGGCTAGCCCAGAAAACCGCGACTACCGCTGCCATTCTGGTGGTCATCGTGCTATTGATTGGGTCGCTTCTTACAATCCTTGTTCTTCGCTCGATCGTTGGCCCGTTACGGCGGCTGAACCGGGTCATCGGCGAACTGACGCAAGGACGCTACGATATTGAAATACCGATTGAGGGAGGCGACGAACTCGGCGCAATGTCGCGGACGCTTCGACTTTTTCGCGCGGGCGCGATTGAAAAGAAACGACTGGAAGACGAGGCGGAGCAGCAAAGACGGACGATCGCAGCGGCGCTTGAGGCAATTTCTGACGGATTTGTCCTATTCGATCCGCAGGACAGGGTCATCCTGGCCAACAGCAAATTTTGCGAATTCTTCCCTGACCATGCGCGAGCTTCTCTTCCTGGGCAAAGCTTCCAAGAAATCTTGGAGCAACGCCTGGCGGGCGGGCAAGTCGACCTTGCGGGCGCGTCGCCGGAGGAGTGGATTGCCCAGCGGTTACACATCCACAAGGACCCGGCGGGCTTCGTCGGTGAGGATCGCTTCGGCGACAGATGGGTTCGCGTAAGCAGGCGAAAAACGCCTGACGGCGGCGCGGTCGCCGTTTACACCGACATCACGGAACTGAAACAGAGACAAGACGAACTCGAGCGCGCCAAGAGCCGTGCTGAATCGACGAATGAAGCCAAGAGCCGCTTCGTCGCATCCGTCAGCCACGAACTGCGTACGCCGCTGAACGCGATTATTGGCTATAGCGAGATGCTGATCGAAGATGCGAGCGACCAGCACATGGTGGAATTCGTTCCGGAACTGGAGAAGATCGCCGCGGCTGGTCGCCATCTCCTGGCGCTCATCAACGACATCCTCGACTTGTCGAAGATCGAGGCGAACAAGATGGAAATTTTCTTGGAACCGTTCGACGTCGCCGATTTGATGCGCGACGTCCAGGCCACAGTCGCGCCTCTGATGGCGAAAAACCGAAACGGTTTCGTACTGGACCTCGAGGACGACCTCGGGAAAATGCATTCGGACCAGACGAAGTTGCGTCAGAACCTGTTTAACCTGCTCAGCAACGCCGCCAAGTTTACCGAAGGGGGTCGAGTAACACTCGCGGTGCGTCGCGACAGGCGACCAAACGGCGATTGGCTGATATTCAAAGTGTCCGACACCGGGATCGGGATGACGTCGGAGCAGCAGGAACGGCTCTTCGACGCTTTTACGCAGGCGGACGCATCCACCACTCGCAACTATGGCGGAACGGGGCTTGGCCTCAGCATAACCCGGAGTTTTAGCCGAATGATCGGAGGCGTTGTAAAGGTCGAGAGCGAACTCGGAAAAGGCTCGACCTTCACAATGGAGATTCCAGCCGAGTTCAAAAAAGAATCTAGCGAGCAACACCCCTCCGAAGCTGTGCCGTTGCCGCCACGAGACAAGGCGGTTCTGATCATAGATGATGAACCAGCCGCCCGAACCGTCATCGCCAGCGCCTTGGCGGAGGCGGGACTGGCATCGTTCGAAGCAGCAAGCGGCGAGGAAGGAATAGCCGCTGCTCGAGCGCATCGCCCCGCGGCGATCATTCTCGACATCATCATGCCGCATCAGGACGGCTGGTCAGTGCTGCGATCTCTGAAGAACGATAGGGAGCTTTGCGAGATTCCTGTGATCCTTGCGACGATACTTGCAGATCGCGAACTCGGCCTCTCACTCGGGGCGGTTGAATACCTGACGAAGCCGATCGACACCGAGAAGCTCATTCAAACAATTGAGGCTTGCGGCGGTGGCAACCGCGATGTGCTTGTAATTGATGACGACCAAGCCTCCCGCGATTTCCTTCGGCGTATCCTGATCAAGAAGGATTGGCGGGTTCACGAGGCAAGCGACGGCGTGCGCGGCCTTGGCCTGATGAAACGGTTGTTGCCGCGCCTGGTGGTGCTTGATCTGCTGATGCCCGAAATGGACGGGTTTCAGACATTGAGTGAGATGCAGCAGACGCCCGAACTGCAGAACATTCCGGTGGTCGTAGTTACCTCGAAAGATCTGTCGATGAACGAGCTCGAATGGCTCCGCGATAGGGCGGTTGCCGTTGTGACCAAGGGCGCGAACAGCAGGTCTCAATTGGTCAAGGCGCTCGAACGCCAGATTTCCGCGGCCGAGTAGGTTGGCCCGGCATCTCAGTTCGTTGACCCATCGTTAGAAGAGGCCGAAGATGACGAGAATCCTTCTGGTGGAAGACAACGAAATGAATCGCGACATGCTCTCGCGGCGGTTGTCGCGGCGTGGGTTCGAAGTGCTTATTGCGGAAAACGGACAATCCGGCGTGGAACTAACCATTTCGGAAAGACCGGATCTGATCCTTATGGATATGAGCCTGCCCGTGATGGACGGATGGGAGGCGACACGGCGGATCAAGGCTGATCCGGCCACCTCGGGGATCCCTATAATCGCGCTTTCTGCGCATGCTATGACCAGCGATCGGGAATTGGCGCTTGAGGCCGGCTGCGATGACTACGACAGCAAGCCGGTGGACCTGCCGAGGCTTGTCCAGAAAATCGAACAATTGCTTGCCGCAAATCCGTGAGCCGCCGAGTCGGCGGATTGGAGACATGACTGCCAACGAGTTCCAACGCCACGCAATAGCCGCCCATCTGGCGCAGACGCTTGCTGGACCAGCACGGGCAATCTCGGGATTTCAGGAACTGCTGCTAGAACAGGTGCAGAACCACAGTCTGTTGCACATCACTCCAGATCTTGAGAGGGTCGGCGCCGCTGCCCGGCAATTGAACAGCCTCATCGACAGCTTGATCCATGGCAAAGCCGACTATCCGGACCATGCAGGGCGCGAGATCGAGGCGAAACTGCGCCACGATTTGCGAACACCACTCAACGCGATTATCGGCTACTCCGAAATGATCCTTGAAGAAGCCGAAGAATTGCACGAACACGCATTGGACGAAGATGTCAGGGTGATGCTCGCGGCTGCGGCCGAGCTGTTGGCGCATGTCGATGCAATTGCCGGGCTATCGCGCGCCAGCGACAACGAAGGGCTGTGGACGACGGATCAGGCAGAGATCGATGCAGCAGGGCTCGAAAGGGCGCTGGGCAAGACGGAGCGCGATGCATTCTCAGGACGCAACGGTAGAATACTTGTCGTCGACGACATCGGCAGTAACCGCGATCTTCTCTCGCGCCGCTTGCTGCACGACGGTCATCAGGTAGTCACTGCCGAGTCAGGCCCGTCCGCGCTGACCCGCCTTGCGGAATATGAATTCGACCTTGTTCTGTTGGACATACTGATGCCGGACATGAACGGCATCGAGGTGCTCTCGCGATTGAAAGCTGAGCGCCGGTGGCGGCACATCCCGGTCATTATGATATCGGGGCTGAACGAAGTCGACGCCGTGGTCCGCTGCATCGAGGCGGGAGCCGACGACTACTTGCTTAAACCGTTCAATCCGGTCCTGCTGCGCGCCCGGATCAACTCCAGTCTGGAGAAGAAGCGTTGGCGCGACCGCGAGCACCAGTATCTTCAGCGGATCGAGGCGGAAAAGCGGCGGGCCGACTCGCTTCTACATGCCGTCCTGCCCGGTCAAATCGTTGCGCGGCTGCAAGGGGGCGAGGAGATCATTGCGGACCGGTTCGAGGAAGTGACCATCCTTTTTGCCGATATTGTCGGATTCTCGCCTATCGCAGCGAAATTGCCGGCATCCGACCTTATCAAGCGCCTCGACCGGATGTTCAGCATGTTCGACGCGCTGGCAGAGAAGCATTCCGTGGAGAAGATCAAGACAATCGGAGACGCGTATATGGCCGCTTGTGGTCTTCCGGAGCCGGCGGCCGATCACGCCGACAGGACCGTGGCGCTGGGAAAATCCATGCTGGACTCGTTGAGGCTCTTGGCGCCGGGCAGCGATAGTTTTCGCGTCCGAATCGGCGTACACACCGGACCGGTGATCGCCGGTCTGATCGGCCGACATCGGTTCGTCTATGATGTCTGGGGCGAAACCGTGAACATCGCAAGCCGGCTCGAGTCCCAGGGCGTAGCCGACCGCATGCAAATCTCGGAGGCAACCAGACGCGCTCTGCACGCCTCTTGGGAGCTAGAACCGCGCTGCACTGTGGAACTGAGGGGCGTCGGCACGATGGAAACCTATCTCGTTCGACACTGATGTCTGATTCCCTCAGGATATTCCGCAAAGCGACGCGTAAGCGAGTAGCTTACGGCACCGGCGTTGAGAGGCTATTACTACCATAGCAATCGCGAATCGAAGAGCAGATTAACCAGCGTCCGTGTCATCATCAGCATGACTGGGTTAGGCTCGGCGGACTTGGCTAAGACCACCCGGTCCATCCATATCGAATTTAGTTATGGGTTGCTGGCGAGACTGGAGGCCTATGTCGAGACGGGTATTCTATGCTTCCGCCGCATCGTTCGCGGCTTCATCAGGCGCAAGATCGTTCAAGGCGGGGTCGATCCCGAGGATGTCGTGCAGGAAACCTTGCTGGCCATTCATGTGAAACGGCATACCTGGCGTCAGGACTAACTGTGCTGCCCTGGGTCTACGCCATAGCGCGTTTCAAGCTGATCGACGCCTTTCGGCGGCGCGGGCGGCGCATCGAGATCGAGATCGACGAGATCGCCGAGACCTTCGCCGAACCGGAGGCCGAGACGGTCAGCGAGCGCGACATCAATCGTGCCCTGGACGGCCTGCCGCCGGCGCAGCGTTCCGTGGTTTCGTCGGTGTCGGTCGAAGGCCGTTCCATTGGCGAGACGGCGGTGAAGTTCGGCATCAGCGAGACGGCGGTGCGCGTGTCGCTGCATCGTGGGCTCGCAGCTATTGCTAAACGGTTCGGGGCCAAACAATTCGGGCGGGAATGACATGAGGACCGACGATCTCATCAAGGCGCTCGACGCCGATGCCCGCAGCACGGCGATGCCGCTTGGCTCGGCCTGGTGGATAGGCGCCGGTGCGGCTACGCTGATCGCGGCGGTGGTTTTCTGGCTGGCGATCGGCCCACGCACCGACATCGCCACCGCCATGCATACGATGCGCTTCCTCGCCAAGTTTGTCTTCACGATGGCTCTGGCCGTCAGCGCCTTCGCCTTGATCCGCGCGCTGTCGACTCCCGGTGCATCGACGAACAGGAGGGCGGCCTGGATGATTGTCGCACCGCTGCTGGTGGCCGTGGCGGTGGTGCTGGAGCTCCTTTCCGTGCCTGCAGCCGACTGGGGCCGGCGGCTGGTCGGCAGCAATCTGGTCATCTGCCTGACATTTATTCCGCTGATCGGCATCGGTCCGCTCGCCGTTTTCCTAGCGGTGTTGCGCTATGGCGCGCCGACGCGGCCGGTGCTTGCCGGAACGGTGGCGGGCCTGCTCGCCGGTGGGCTGGCGGCAACTTTCTATGCCGCACACTGCTTCGACGACTCGCCGCTTTTCGTCGCCACCTGGTACACGATCGCAATTGCCATACTCGCCGGGCTCGGCGCGCTCGGCGGGCGGCTTTTCGTGCGCTGGTAGCGACAAGCGACAGCCCGCGAGCGGAGACCGTGATGCTCTAAGGTCAAAACTCATTCATTCTGAACGACCTAGTTCGACCCGTTGACGACCTTGGGCGTTGCAGACTTGAACCTCCAAATCGAGGTCGGGAACCTGACCTTCAGCGCAAGAGCATTCGGGAGTGCGCTCGCGTGAGGTCATTCACCACATTTGGAGGCGACCCGCAGATGCTTTTTCGTGTTATGATGGGCTTGCAACGCGCGTAATCTCGACCTCGGCAATATGGCAGAGGTCGAAAGCTATTGCCTTGGCACAGGAAGCTTTCGCCCCAGCACTTGATCGCCTCCGAAACGCTGGGTGTGCTGCTTTCCCTGACTGACACGGGGCGAGGAGGTTGTCCATGTCCACGAGTAGTATCGACCGCCCGCTGCAGCCCGGCGACCGGGCACCGAATATTGTGCTCGACGCGATCTCGCGCGAAGGCAAGATCGCGCTCGACGATTTTCGAGGCCGTAGCCCGTTGTTGATCGGTTTGTTCCGAGGCCTACACTGTCCGTTCTGCCGGCGCCATGTCGCGGCGATGGCGCAACTCAAGCCGGCCCTGCGTGAGAAAGGCGTCGAATGCCTGGCGGTGGTCAATACGCCGGTCGAGCGGGCGCGGCTCTATTTCCGTTACCACCCGTCACCCGATCTTCTCGCCGCATCCGACCCGGAGCGGGCCTCGCACCGTGCTTTCGGCTTGCGCGAGGTCGGGATGGACACGGTCATGGCGATACCGTTCCATCTCCCGGGCGAGTTGCCCAAGCCTATGGACGTCATGGCAATGAATGAATTTCTTAACAAGAAGGAAGGATATGAGATTACGGAAGTCGATCAGCAGGCGATGGCTTCCAGCCAGGCGCAGCTTGTCGGCCAGTTCCTGCTCGACCGGGCGGGCATCGTACGCTGGAACTTCACTGAAGTTCTGGAGGATGGCCTCAACACCTTCAGAGCGCTGAATCCCGAGGAATTGATGTCGGCAGCTTCCCAAGTTGCACATTAATAGGCTGCGGAAATGGGCTGCTGAAAACTCGCTCGACGGCCACCGTCCTGTGGTGATTCTTTGGATTTAACAATCATCGAAATGCTCAGCGCAGGAGGCTAAGGTCTGCCCGTGGGCTTCGTAGTGATTTCGTTTCAACGGTCTGCGGACCGCCCCGACGCTAGAGTGAGCAAGCCGCATAGGCGGGGCGACGTCCGCTCCTTGCCGCAATCACGTCGTTCCGACAGGCGCGCATACGGCAAGTTTCCACCCATCTCGGCCATTGGCGGCAGCCCGCTGATTGAGTTTTGACCCTAAAGCGGAATGCGTTTGGATTGAACCGGCATTCCGCTCTATCTCTTTGTTTTAGCCGCATTTGTGCGACGCCAAGTGATTCCACTTGGCTGCAAATGCTCTACGTGAAACGCTCTGCCGGGCTGGTTTAAGCCAAATCCATCGGGCTTCGGCGGTCGGCGAGCAAACGGGCAAGGATCGGCCTGATGCGGTCTTCGATCAGCGGCCAAGAAGCTGTCGACAGACAGCCGCATGGTCTTTACTCAGCGCGACCGCGCGCGATGTCCGTGAGCTCGTATCGCCGGTCAGCGCGTCGGAACGGGATGCTCGCCGCGATAATCGTAGAAGCCGCGTCCGGTCTTGCGGCCGAGCCAGCCGGCCTCGACATATTTCACCAGCAGCGGGCAGGGGCGGTATTTCGAATCCGACAGGCCGTCATGCAGCACCTGCATGATCGACAGGCAGGTGTCGAGGCCGATGAAATCGGCGAGCTGCAGCGGTCCCATCGGATGGTTGGCGCCGAGCCGCATGGCGGTGTCGATCGCGTCGACCGAGCCGACCCCCTCATAGAGCGTGTAGATCGCCTCGTTGATCATCGGCAGCAGGATGCGGTTGACGATGAAGGCCGGAAAATCCTCCGAGACGGTGATGGTCTTGTCGAGATGGTTCACATAGGCCTTTGCCGCTTCGAAGGTCTGGTCCTCGGTGGCGATGCCGCGCACCAGTTCGACCAGCTTCATCAGCGGAACCGGATTCATGAAATGGATGCCGATGAAACGCTCCGGCCTGTCGGTCTGCGCGGCGAGACGTGTGATCGAGATCGACGAGGTGTTCGTTGCCAGGATGGCTTCGGGATTGAGCTGCGGGCAGAGCTGGGCGTAGATCTTGCGCTTGACCGTCTCGTCCTCGGTCGCTGCTTCAATCACCAGATCGGCACCCGCAAGATCGGCCATGGTGGGCGCTGCCGAAATGCGCGCCATCGCCTCGTTGCGCAGCTTTTCCTCGAGTTTGCCGGAGCCGACCTGGCGGGCCATGTTGCCGCTGATCGTGGCGATGCCCTTTTCGATGCGGTCGGGTGAGATGTCGTAGACCAGCACCTTGTAGCCCGCAAGCGCGGACACATGCGCAATGCCGCCGCCCATCTGGCCCGCGCCGATGATGCCGATCGTCTCGATCTTGTTCATTACACCGATCCCGTCAAAAGGCCTTTGCGGCCTGCTTTTTGTGCGGTGCAAACTAAAAGGGCGGGGCGACTTCGTCTACCCCGCGCTTCACAATTTAATACGCTTTGCCAGAAGGCGTCAAAGCGCCTTTTGCAGCTCCGGCAGAATGACGAAAAGGTCGCCGACGAGGCCGTAGTCGGCGACCTGGAAGATCGGCGCTTCCTCGTCCTTGTTGATGGCGACGATGACCTTCGAATCCTTCATGCCGGCAAGATGCTGGATGGCACCGGAGATGCCGACGGCGATGTAGAGATCGGGTGCGACCACCTTGCCGGTCTGGCCGACCTGCCAGTCGTTCGGCGCGTAGCCGGCGTCTACGGCGGCACGCGAGGCGCCGACGGCCGCACCGAGCTTGTCGGCGATCGGCAGGATGACTTCCTGGAATTTCTCCGAAGAGCCCAGCGCGCGGCCGCCCGAGATGATGATCTTGGCCGAAGTCAGCTCCGGACGATCGGTCTCGGAAAGCTTGTTCTCGACGAAGCTCGACAGGCCGGGATTGGCCGCCGCCGGAACCGTCTCGACCGGGGCGGAACCGCCCTCGGGTGCGGCCTGGAAGGAGGCGGTGCGCACGGTGATGACCTTCTTGGCGTCGCTCGACTGCACCGTCTGGATGGCGTTGCCGGCATAGATCGGCCGCTTGAAGGTGTCTGATGACACCACTTCGATGATCTCCGACACCTGCGCGATGTCGAGCAGGGCTGCCACGCGCGGCGCGACATTCTTGCCCGATGAGGTTGCGGGCGCGATGATCGTGTCATAGGCGCCGGCTATGCCGACTACGAGCGCCGCCAGCGGCTCGGCGAGACGCTCGGTGAGTTCGTCGGCTTCGGCGAGCAGCACCTTGCTCACGCCCTTGAGCTTGGCGGCGGCGTCGGCTGCCGGCTTGGCGCCCTTGCCGGCGACCAGCACATGCACATCCGAGCCGATCTGCAGTGCTGCCGAAAGCGCCTTGGCGGTCTGGTCGGAAAGCGTAGCATTGTCGTGTTCGGCAATCAGAAGAATAGCCATTATGATATCCCTGACTTTCGTTTTCGAGACACCCTGAAATCCGGTCAGGCCGAGTCGAAAACGGTTGGTTTCGAGAACCGGAGCGGAGCGTACTTCAGTACGTGAGCACCGGAAGCGGAGAAACCGGCCGTTTGCAGGCCGGCCTCATCGGATTTCCTTAGAGCACGCCGGCTTCGTTCTTCAGCTTGTCGACCAATTCGGCGACGCTCTTGACCTTGACGCCCGCCTTGCGGCCGCCCGGCTCCTCGGTCTTGATCACCTTCAGCCGCGGCTTGACGTCGGCGCCGTAGTCGGCCGGGCTCTGCTCGTCGAGCGGCTTCTTCTTGGCTTTCATGATGTTGGGCAGCGAGGCATAGCGCGGCTGGTTGAGGCGAAGATCCGCGGTGACAATCGCCGGCATCTTCAGTTCCACCGTCTGCAGGCCGCCATCGACCTCGCGCGTCACCTTGGCCTTGTCGCCATCGATAACGACCTTGGAAGCAAAAGTGCCTTGCGCCCAGCCCAGAAGTGCGGCCAGCATCTGGCCGGTCTGGTTCGAATCGTCGTCGATCGCCTGCTTGCCGAGAATGACAAGACCGGGCTTTTCCGCCTCGACCACGCCCTTCAGCACCTTGGCGACACCCAGCGGCTCCGTCTGCTCGTCGGTCTTGACCAGGATGGCGCGGTCGGCACCCATGGCGAGCGCGGTGCGCAACGTCTCCTGCGCCTGCTGCGGCCCGATCGAGACAACGATGATCTCTTCCGCCTTGCCGGCCTCCTTCAGCCGGATCGCCTCTTCGACCGCGATCTCGTCGAACGGGTTCATCGCCATCTTGACGTTGGCGAGTTCCACCGCCGAACCGTCAGCCTTCACACGAACCTTCACATTCGCATCCACAACCCGCTTCACGGGCACAAGGATCTTCATTTGCCTGTCACCTCTTTCACGATAGCCACCTCTTTCAAGATAGTCGGGCGCGCTATAGCAGTGTGCGCCTCTTCAGAGTTGTCGAAAGCCGACATTCCGGACGGAATTCTAGCCTCCGACCGCCTAAAGCGCGTCGCATTTGACCGGCCTCACGCGACGCGCCTTAGGTTGTGTGTTTTATGCATGCCGGTATTTGCGCGACACGCATTAGTGGGAAAGCTTCCGTAGTTGCGGCGCCCCCACACGTCAATATCCGGGGCGCGCCCAAATCATCCGCGACGCACTCAAATCGGTTCAGTCCGGACTGGAGGCGCTTCCCCGTCCCCAGCGCGGCGCCGGCTGCGCTAGCGGGTCGCTTGCCGTGGGTTCTGCAGCAGCGGGTGCCGGGCCGACGACCAACGTGGTCTCTTCCTCAGCACCGGCAAGCAGTGGTACGGCGCGATTGCGCAAGATGAGCACCAGCACGGCCCCGGCGATGATGCCGCCGACATGGCAGGCCCAGGAAATCTGATCCTCGCCACCGGCGGCAAACATCACGATCTGGAACAGGATCCACAGGATGAGCGGGATGAAGGCCGGGATGCGCAGCGGAATGCGGGCGAAGGCCAGCACCCATACCTTCACCCTGGGGTAGAGGATCAGATAGGCGGCGACCACGCCGGCGATGGCGCCTGAGGCGCCGATCAGCGGAACCTGCGAGTCCCACGCGATCAGGCCCTGGAAGAAGGCGCCGGCGATGGCGCAAAGCAGGTAAAAGATGAGAAAGCGGACATGGCCGAGCGCGTCCTCGACATTGTCGCCGAACACCCAGAGGAACAGCATGTTGCCGCCGAGGTGGAAAATATCGGCATGCAGGAAGGAATAGGTGACGTAGCTCAGGCTCTCCGGGATGACGACGAACTGCGGAGCCAGTTCGACGCTGTCGTGGACGACCGACGGGATGAAGCCGAGGCCCAGCACAGCGGCGTTGGTGAACTGCTCGCCGCCAAGCGCGGTGGCGAAGTAGACGAGCGTGTTGAACGCGATCAGGCCGATCGTCACATATTGCAGCTTGATGTGGCGCAGCCGGTTGGTGTCATAAAGCGGGATGAACATCGGACCCCCTCCCGCCTCGGCAGATTCAGCGGTTCTTGCCGGGAACCCATAGCACGTCGGCGTTTCCATTGTCATTGACTGCGCGCGCGGCGACGAACAGAAAGTCCGATACGCGGTTGATGTATCTTATCGCCTCGCGGTTGACATGCTCGCCTGGGTCCTGCGTCAAAGCCACCATGATGCGCTCGGCCCGCCGTGCCACCGTGCGGGCGAGGTGAAGGGCAGCCGCCGCCGGCGTGCCGCCGTTGAGCACGAAGGATTTGAGCGGCTGCAGGTCCTTGTTGAGCAGGTCGATGTTCTTTTCGACACGGTTGGTCTGCGCAGCGGTGATGCGCAGCGGCTCATAGTCGAGCGGCTTGCCGTCGTCCGGCACGGCCAGATCGGCGCCGAGGTCGAAAAGGTCGTTCTGGATGCGGCCGAGCATCGCGTCGATCGCCGGATGTGCTGCCGCGGTGTGGATGCGGGCCATGCCGATGCAGGCATTGGCTTCGTCGATCGTGCCATAGGCGTCGATGCGCAGATCGGATTTCAGCCGCCGTTCACCGGTGCCGAGGCCGGTGGTGCCGTCGTCGCCGGTGCGGGTGTAGATCTTGTTGAGCTTGACCACGCTCTGCCTCCCGAAATCGCCACCCGCGTCACTTGCGGGTGAAATACACCGCCAGCATGATCAGCACCAATGCCACGAACTGCAGCAGCACCCGCGTCTGCATCAGCTTGTTGGAGGTCATGCCGGAGCCGCCGCGCATCATGTTGATGAGGCCGCGGGCCAGCACGATCACCACGGCGACCATGACGAGAACAGCGAGGATGTTGAAGACGGTTGCCATAGTGTGTTTCCAGTCGATTGCGTTCAGGCGCGTTTGGCAAGCAGGCGGTAGAGCATTGATGCCGGCAGGATGCGTTTGAGGACAACGCCGATCCTGGCCGGCACCGTTACCACATAATGCGGATGCGGGCGCCGCGACAGAAGCGCATGGCGCAAGGCCGTATGAACCACCTCCGGCCCAGGCTTCAGCCGTGACGTGCTGCCGCCGGCCTGCAGCCGTTGCAGCTGCGCCTGGTAGGCGAGGCGGTGGACGGAATTCTCACGGTCGATATTCCTGAGAAACCACACAAGGCCGTTGCTGGCGATCTTCGATGTGACTGGCCCCGGCTCGATCAGCGAGACATGGATGCCGCTGCCCTGGAGTTCTTGATGCATGCACAGCATCAGCCCTTCGATCGCGTGCTTCGACGCCGAATAGGCGCCGCGAAAGGGCAGCGGCGCCAGACCGAGGATCGAGGAGCAATGGACGAGACGGCCATGGCCCTGGCGGCGCATCACCGGCACGACACGGCGGGTGAGGTCATGCCAGCCGAAGACATTCGCCTCGAATTGCTCCCTGAGTGCTGCCACCGGCAGGTCCTCGACGGCGCCGGGCTGTGCGTAGGCGCCGTTGTTGAACAGGGCACCGAGCCGTCCGCCCGTCCGCTCCAGCACTGACGCCACCAGCGTCTCGATGGATCCGGCCTCGCGGTAGTCCAGATAGAAGGCCTCGATATCATCGGCCTCGAGGGCGGCGATATCCTCCGGCTTGCGTGCCGTCGCGAACACCCGCCAGCCTTCCGCCTTCAGCGCCCGGGCGCAATAGGCGCCTATCCCGGAAGAAGCACCGGTGACGATGATGGTGCGCAACTCTTCTCCAGGAGGAGGCGTGCTTTGACCTAGGCTTGCCATTTGCCGCAATCCCTTCCCATATTCGCGGCGTCGAGACAATCGAAGGGAACGCGGTTCGTGTTGCGGAAGATCGTAGCCGTCAAACGCGTGCTCTATGACGCGTTCGGCCATTTCGATGCAGACGATGGCTGGGCGATGGCCAGTCATCTGGCGATCACGGCGCTGATGGCGCTTTTCCCCTTTTTGATTTTCGCCACGACGCTGGCCAGCTTCCTCGGCGCGCAGGCTTTTGCCGATACCGCTGTGCATCTCGTCTTCGACACCTGGCCCGAGCAGATCGCCAAGCCGATCGCGCGCGAAGTGCTCAACGTGCTCACCGTCCAGCGCACCGACCTGTTGACCTATGGCGTGCTGCTTGCCGCCTTCTTCGCCTCGAACGGCATCGAGGCGCTGCGCACCTCGCTCAACCGCGCCTACCGCGTTTCCGAAACGCGCGGCATCATCTATCGCCGGGTGCAGAGCATCGCCTTCGTGCTGATCGCCACGGCAGGTTTTCTGGTGATCAGCGTGCTCGTGGTTTTCGCGCCCTTACTGGGGCGGCTGGCCGAGGCCAATTTCGAATGGATAAAGCCCTATATGGGCACGATCACGCTGTGGCGTTACATCATCGCCTCCGTCGTCATCGTCGGCGGGCTGTTCGCAGTGCATTACTGGCTGCCTGCGGGCAAGCGCCGCTTCGTCTCGATCATACCGGGCATCATCTTCACGCTGATTGCCTGGCTCATCGGGTCGACCATCTTCGCCGCCTATCTCGACCGTTTCTCGTCCTATGTGACGACCTATGCCGGCCTTGCCTCGATCATGGTCGCGGTCGTCTTCCTCTATATCGTCTCGGCGATCTTCATCCTCGGCGGTGAGCTCAATGCCGCGATCAGCCGCTATCTGGAGGCACGCGCCCGCGTCGGCTGATTCTTGGTCGGCTGAGCGGTTGCCAGCCCGACGCCGAGCGTCGCGATCGCCATGCCGACGATCTGGACCAGGGTCAACTGTTCGCCGAACAATAGCCAGGCGATGACCGCAGTGACCGCCGGGACCAGATAGAACAGCGAAGCGACTTTCGACATCTCGCCGTCGCGGATCATCACCATCAACAGGAAGATGGCGCCGATCGACAGCACCAGCACCAGCCATGCCATGGCAAAGATCAGCTCGCCATTGACGACCAACGTTCGCGTCTCGAAGGCGAGCGAGGCCAGGACCATCACCGACGCGCCGCCAACATATTGCCATTTGGTGGCCGCCACGAGATCGCCGCCGGAGGCGAAGCGCTTCTGCCAGATCGTGCCGGCGCTCATGCCGAGCACCGAGACAAGCGAGGCGGCCAGCGTCTCGGCCGTCACGCCGCCGCCGAGGGCACCGAGCTTCGGCCACAGCACGATGACCACACCGAACAGGCCGATGCCGAGACCGGCCCAATGGCGCGGCAGGATGCCCTCGCCAAGAAACCGGCCGGCCATCACCGCCGTGATCAGCGGCTGCAGCCCGACGATCAAGGCCGAAAGCCCGGCCGGCATGCCTCGATGGATGGCCCAGAACACGCCGCCGAGATAGACGCCATGCATCAGGATGCCGGCGCCGGTCGCGTGCAGCGCTTCCGCGCGGGTCGCCCGCCTGGAACCGAGTGCTGCCATCAAGGCGGCCAACAGGACGGCGGCCAGAATGAAGCGCGCGGCCAGGAAGGTGAAAGGCTCGGCCCACGGCATGGCATAACGCGCGCCAATGAAGCCGGTCGCCCACAGGACGACGAAAGAGGCGGGGATGAACCGCTTGATGCTGTGCATTTTCCGGAGGCTGCCGCGTGGTCGGTGAGGGTTGACTGTCGCGACTGCTCTAATGCGGTTCAACCCGGCAAGCAAAACCAAACGGTTGATCCATAGGCTCACCCGAATTGAAGGAGGCGCTCTGGGGCAGGGAGGTTCAAAACATGATCCAGTTCCTCTGCACAGAGGATTTGGTTCTTCGACCGAGCCCCTGTCGACGGTCGCTGTCGGCCGGCCTCCAGCCGCCATCCCTGACGCTGGCGATTAGCCGTAAGCCCCCGCGCCTAGGGCGGAGCAAGGAGCGAAGCGACGCGGCGCAGACCCTTGGATCCATGCCGTGACATCAGCCGAACAATGCAGCGGCTCAGGATAAATGCTCATCTGTAGTGATCCTTCGCGCCCCCCCCTCTGTCCTGGCCGGCAAAAACCCCCCCCAGGGGGGGGGGTTGGCGCGGGCCCCAATAAAATGTTTGGGCCCCCCCGGGGCCCCCGGGGGGGGGCCCGTAGATCGCGCCCGGGGATTGAAACCAG
>NZ_JBVVQY010000004.1:218534-334971 GCF_055811615.1 Mesorhizobium sp. WSM4807 | reverse complement strand
GCGTCTTCGACGCCTGGTTCAGACACCAGAAAATAGAAACCATCGACCTCAATGCCCTGGCTCGATAGGATGGCAAACTGTTCGCGATGTCCTCGCACACCTGTTCGCGATGTCCCCAGTCCAAACAAAGGAGAGAAGGGAAGGAGCCTCAACCACCAGGTGGACCCACCCCCCAGCGTCTTGGGCGCCGTCAGCGCGCCATATCCTGACACGGCGTTGCCGGCGTCCGGCGCCAGCCGCATGAATGACAGCGATGCGGCCGCCGACACCGCCGCGACAATGAAGAACGCGCTGTGGAAGTCGCTCAGCGTCAGCGGCCCGCCATGGATTGTCGTCGACACTTCCAGGATGCCGCCGGCCAGCGCCACGCCGAGCGCGATCGACAGTTGCTGGAACACCGCGGCGATCGGCGTTGCCCTGCTGGTGTCGGCGGTCGAAATCTCGGCATAGGCAAGCGTGTTGATGCCGGTGAAGAACATCGAGCGGACGAAGCCGCCGACGAGCAGGGCGGCGAGGATCAGCAGATAGGGCGTGTCGGGCGTGAACAAGCCGTTGATGGCGATCGACACCGCCGCGATCAGCGAGCCGAAGATCAGCACGCGGCGGAAGTCGGCGACCCTGAAGATCAGCGCCGTGACGAATTTCATGCCGATGGCGCCGACCGCCGCCACGAAGGTGATCATTCCCGACTGGAACGGCGCCAGCCCGAAGCCGATCTGAAACATTAGCGGTAAAAGGAAAGGCACGGCGCCAATGCCGATGCGGAACAGCCCGCCGCCGAGGACCGAGGCGCGGAACACCTGGTTGCGGAACAGTTCGAGCGCCAGCAGCGGATTGTTGGCGCGGCGCGCATGCAGGAGGTAAAGCGCGGCTGACACCAGCCCGACCGCCACGGTGAGGAAGCCGGCAATCGGCGGCAAGGCTGGCAGGCTGACCACCGACAGGCCAAACACGATGCCCGATGCCGCGAGCCCGCTCAGCACGAAGCCGATGAAGTCGAGCGGCGGCGTCTGCGCCGATTCGGTTTCCGGCAGGAAGCGCGTGGCGAGCCAGATACCGATCAGCCCGATCGGCACATTGATCAGGAAGATCCAGTGCCAGGTGAAATAGGTGGTGATGAAACCGCCGACCGGCGGACCGACGAGCGGCCCGACCAGCGCCGGAATGCTCAGCCAGGACATGGCGGCGACAAGCTCGCTTTTCGGCGTGGCGCGCACCAGCACAAGCCGTCCCACCGGCGTCATCATGGCGCCGCCAATGCCTTGCAGGAAGCGACATCACGAAAGCCGGCAGCGAATTGGACACCGCGCATGCGACCGAACCGACGATGAACACGGCGATTGCGGCGCGAAACACGTTCTTGGCGCCGAAGCGGTCGGCCATCCAGCCGCTGATCGGAATGAACACCGCCAGCGCCACCAGGTAGGCGGTCAGCGCCAGCTTGAGCGCGACCGGGCTGGTCTGGAGGTCGATGGCGATCGCCGGCAGCGACGTCGCGATAACGGTCGAATCCATGTTTTCCATGAAAAGAGCGACCGCCAGGATAAGCGGAATGGTGCGGTTCATGGAGCGCGTCCGGATTTGAATGTTGCGCCGCCGATTGCTTGCCGGCCCCTAGGGGGGCAAAGGCGCCGACACGCAGGGCGGTTACCACGGGTCGGGTCGGATGTCGCCTTAATTTGCCGTCACATTTGTGCGACCCTGGCAGCCGTGCCAGTCCGGAGCTCTGCGAAGAATGGCGCTTAAAATAAAAAACCCGCCTCGGCGGCGGGTGGTTGGCGCAAATCAGCACCATGAATAAATTCCTAGCATAACTGCCGTCACAAAGCAACCGATTCGCGAGCGCGGATGCGCCGGGAACCGGAACTGGATCAACCGGGTTAAACCCCTTTGAGGAGATACGCCATGAAGATGCTGGGCACCATCCTTGCCGCATGGGTGGCAATCGTCGGAGGCATCAGCGCGGCTGCTGCCGATCCGTGGAAGGACGAGAGCGGCCATGGCAAATGGCAGGGCCGCTACCGATACGAAGACGATTATGAGCGGAAGCGGGAACGCTACAGCTACAAAGAGGAATATCGGCGCGGCAACTGCAAGATCGAGCGCAAGTGGGAAGGCGACGAATACAAGGAAGAGATCAAGTGCGAGCGGGGCAAGCGGCGCGTTTACGATTATTATTAGGCCAGCGATCGCCTGCCGGCGCTCGAACTTCACGGTCACCAGTCCGTCACGGCGAAAAGGCATTAAGCTGAGTTCGCAGCCCTGCTGTGTGCAAGCAATCGGCTTTTCATCGGCGACGGGACGTGTTACGAGCCAGCGCCAATCCTGAAAGGGAAGAAGACGAGTCGGCGCTGTCCATCCGGTCCAGCGCTTTTCATGCATTCCGAGGGCTGGCCATGGCAAAGATTATCGAAACGTCCACGGGCGCGTTGGCGCTGACCTTTGACGACGTGCTGCTGCAGCCGGGTCATTCCGAGGTTATGCCCGGCGAGACCGACATCCGCACCCGCATTGCCGGCGACATCGATCTCAACGTGCCGATCCTGTCCGCCGCGATGGATACGGTCACCGAGGCGCGCCTTGCCATCGCCATGGCCCAGGCCGGCGGCATCGGCGTCATCCACCGCAATTTCTCGCCGGCCGAACAGGCCGAGCAGGTGCGGCAGGTGAAGAAATTCGAATCCGGCATGGTGGTCAACCCCGTCACCATCGGCCCCGACGCGACGCTCGCCGACGCCCTGGGGCTGATGCGCACTTACAGCATCTCGGGCATTCCGGTGGTCGAGAATGGCGGCGCTGGCGGTCATACGGTCGGACGGCTGGTCGGCATCCTGACCAACCGCGACGTGCGCTTCGCTTCCGACCCGGCGCAGAAAGTCTACGAGCTGATGACCCGTGACAACCTGATCACGGTCAAGGAGAACGTCGATCAGGACGAGGCCAAGCGGCTCCTGCACCAGCACCGCATCGAGAAGCTGGTCGTGGTCGATAGCGACGGCAATTGCGTCGGATTGATCACCGTCAAGGACATCGAGAAGTCGCAGCTCAATCCGCACGCCACCAAGGACGTGCAGGGGCGCTTGCGCGCGGCGGCCGCCACCAGCGTCGGCGATGACGGTTTTGAGCGCGCCGAGCGGCTCATCGATGCCGGCGTCGACCTGCTGGTGATCGATACCGCGCATGGTCACTCGCAACGCGTGCTCGACGCGGTGACGCGGGCCAAGAAACTGTCCAATTCGGTCCGCATCCTGGCCGGCAACGTCGCCACATCAGAAGGCACGCTGGCGCTGATCGATGCCGGCGCCGACGCCGTCAAGGTCGGCATCGGACCGGGTTCCATCTGCACCACCCGCATCGTCGCCGGCGTCGGCATGCCGCAGCTTTCGGCGATCATGTCGGCGGTCGAGACGGCGCAGAAGTCGGGCGTCTCGGTCATTGCCGACGGCGGCATCAAATATTCCGGCGATCTCGCCAAGGCGCTCGCCGCCGGCGCCAGTGCCGCCATGATCGGCTCGCTGCTGGCCGGCACCGACGAAAGCCCGGGCGAAGTCTATCTGCACCAGGGCCGCTCGTTCAAAGCCTATCGCGGCATGGGCTCGGTCGGCGCCATGGCGCGCGGCTCCGCCGACCGTTATTTCCAGGCCGAGGTGCGCGACACGCTGAAACTGGTGCCGGAAGGCATCGAAGGACAGGTGCCCTACAAAGGACCTGTGTCCGGCGTGCTGCACCAGCTTGCCGGCGGCCTGAAAGCCGCTATGGGCTATGTCGGCGGGCGCGACCTTGCCGATTTCCGCGATCGCGCCACCTTTGTACGCATATCCAACGCCGGACTTCGTGAAAGCCACGCCCATGACGTCACGATCACCCGCGAAAGCCCGAATTACCCCGGCGGAGCCTAACCAGCTCGCACGAAGCCTGACGGCAATGATGCTGCGGCTGTCGCGCCACGCTGCCGCACTTTGCTTTGTCTGCGTGGCGGTTTTTGTCGCCATGACGGCGATGGAGTTCCTCTATTTCCGCCAGCTGAGCGGCGGCCTGCCGTCGCTCGATTTGCGCTTTACCGGTTTCACCCCGGACGAGGGCATGGCCTGGCTGACGGCGCTCGGCCGGCGCGGCAGCGAGATCATTCTGGTCTGGCACTACCTTACCTTCGACCTGCTGTTCCCGGCGCTGCTGTCGCTGACATTGGTCAGCCTGATCCTGGCCACCGGGCGGCGGCTGAAGACCTTCCGGGCTCTGTCCGCGCAGTTCCAGTCGCTGTTCGCGCTTGTCCTGGTGCTGCCCTACACGCTTGCCGATTATGCGCAGAACATCGCGGTGGCCCGCATGCTCTCCGATTTCCTGTCGGCCAATCCGGATTCGCTGTCGTTTGCCTCGGCGCTGATCGTCACCAAATTCGCGCTTCTGGCGATACCGGTGATCGTCATTGCGGTTTTCCACCTGGCCGGTCAGAAACAGCGCTGACCCCCTTCTCCCACAAAGGGGAGAAGGATGTGGCAGACGCTACAAATCGAACAGGGCGATCTTGCGCTTGTCGAACTTGATCGCAATCTCGCCGCGCACCAGCTTGAGCGCGGCCTCGCCGAACACGGCGCGTCGCCAGCCTTGCAAGGCCGGCACGTCGGCGGCCTCGCCCTCGGCGGCGATGCGATCGATGTCGTCGCTGGAGGCCAGCACCTTCGAAGCGACGCCCTCCCTTTCGGCAACGATCCGCAACAGCACTTTCAGCAATTCCGCGGCGGCATTGGAGCCTTCGGGCGGCTGAAAACTCTTCGGCAGCTTCGGCATCTCTTCCCTGGGCAAGGCAAGCGCGGTGTTGATCGCGCCCAGCAGCGCCGTTGCCGTCGCCGACCGTTCCCAGCCTTTCGGCGTGGTGCGCAGCTTGCCGAGTGCAGCCGCATCGCGCGGCGCCTGCTGCGCCACCTCGTAGATGGCGTCGTCCTTGAGCACCCGGCCGCGCGGCACGTCGCGTTCGCGCGCCTCGCGCTCGCGCCATGCGGCCACCGCTTGCACGATCGCCAGCTCCTGCGGCTTGCGCAGCCGCATCTTCAGCCGCTTCCAGGCGTCCTCCGGATGCGGATCGTAGGTTTCACGCGCGGTCAGCACCTCCATCTCCTCGTTCAGCCAGTGAGCGCGGTTTTCCCGCACCAGCTCGGCGCTGAGGTGCTGGTAGACCTCGACCAGATGGGTGACGTCGGCAAGCGCGTAGTCGAGCTGTTTTTCGGAAAGCGGCCGGTGGCGCCAGTCGGTGAAACGTGAGGACTTGTCGAGCCGAGCGCCGGTGATCTTCTGGACGAGCTGGTCATAGGAGACGCTGTCGCCGAAGCCGCAGACCATCGCCGCCACCTGGGTGTCGAACACCGGATGCGGGACCAGGTCGCCGAGATGAACGATGATTTCGATATCCTGGCGCGCCGCATGGAAGACTTTGACGATGGCTTCGTTGGCCATCAGCCTGAAGAACGGCTTCAGGTCGATGTCGGGTGACAGCGGATCGATCAGCGCCGTCACCCCGGGCGCCGCCATCTGGATCAGGCACAGGATCGGCCAAAAGGTCGTCTCGCGAATGAATTCGGTGTCGACGGTGACGAAATCCGACTTTTCGAACGCGGCGAGAGCGGTCTCAAGTTCTTCTTGGGTGGTGATGACGTGCATCAAATCGCTTTTGGCAAAGGGTAAGGTCTCCTTCAATTTCAGCCGCGCGGGCTTTCGTCAAGCCGCAGCCCCGGGTCAAGACATTATCGGGCCGTCATCATTACTTCGCAGGCCCGTCGGTATCATCGTTGCGCTTGGCCAGCCGGGCGAACACCGTCGATGTGCGCAAAAGGCCGATGACACGACTGCGGTGGCCGGCCGGCACGCCGGATCGCACCTGCATCCGGTACAGGATGACCACGACGAAGACGGCGTAAACGGTGGCGGTGAACACGAACAGCGCGCTTGGCCCGAAATACTGCATCGCCGTCGAGGCGGCGAACGGCCCGCCAATGGCGCCGAAGGAATAGAACAGCATCAGCGCCGCGTTGATCAGCACAAACTCGCCCTTGTCGGCGCGGTCGTTGGAATGCGCCGCCGACAGCGAGTAGAGCGGCATGGCGAAGCAGCCGAAGATGAAGACGATCACGAAGTTGAGGGACGGGTCGCTGCGCGCCCAGAATACCAGCGCCAGCGATGCAAGCAGCGCGCAGCACGTCGTTATCAGCAGCACGGAACGCCGGTCCCAGCGGTCGGACAGGTAGCCGAGCGGATACTGGATGATGGCGCCGCCGAAGATGCCGACGCTGACGAAGGTGACGACGTCGGTAACCGACATGCCGATCTGTTCGGCATAGACCGGCGACAATGTGCGGAAGGCGCTGTTGGTGACACCGACGGCAATGCAGCCGAAGCAGCCGAGCGGCGAAATCCGCCAGACGCGGGCCAGGTCGAGCTTGACGTCTTCCGGCGGGGTCGGGTTGGAGCGGTCGCCGAGCGACACCGGCACCAGCGAGAGCGTGATCATGATCGACATGACGGCGAAGATGGCGAAACCGCCAGCGCCGACGATCGGGATCAGGAACTGTGCGCCTGTGACCGAACCGATGTCGACCATCCTGTAGATGGCCAGCACCCGCGCGCGGTCCTTGTTGGCGGCCCCGGAATTGAGCCAGGCTTCCATGATGGTGAACAGGCCGGCGAAGCAGAACCCGCCGGCGAGCCGCAACGCGCACCACATGACCGGGTCGACGATCAGCACCAAAAGCAATGTTCCCGCCGAAGCGATCGCCGCCAGCGCGGAAAAGGCGCGCACATGGCCGACGGCCTTCATGATGCGGGGGACGGCGAGGCAGCCGAGCAGGAAGCCGGCGAAATAGAACGTGCCCATCAGTCCAATGGTCGAGGCCGAAAACCCCTCCTGCGCGCCGCGCAGCGCGATCAGGGTGCTCTGCAGGCCGTTGCCGCCGAGCAGGATGCCGGCGGCGATAAGGAGCGGGATCAGCGGGCGCATGGAGGACATGAAGGAAGGCCTGTCGTTGACCCTTCTTGAACCATCGCCCGCGCCAATGCCAGCGGCAATTCCCGGCGGTTAGCAGGCCAGCACCGACAATCAGTTTCTCATTTTGATTTTTAGCTGAGGGGCGATCTTTCGCGCTGCCGATGGCGCGCTTGGATGGTGGGCGTCCTACCGCAGAATTCTGTTTGTCATCAGCCATTTCACGGAGCGGGGCCACGCGTAATTCGCACCCATGCGAAGATCGGTAAAGCCTTGGGAAACAGGTTTCCCGGTTTCAGCGTCGAGGATGCGAATGAACATGGTATGCTCTGTTCGGTCGACGCGCGTCACGACGCCCAGCAAGGCAAGAGAGGCGCCGTGTTCTTTGGCGATTTTGCCTTCACAGCCGCCGCAGTTGCGCAATCCGTGCGGCGCAACCGCCTGCTCATCCCCCGCCGGCACATCAACAACTGTGAAACGTCAGGACTGGGAGAGCATGTCCTTCGCCATTTGTGCCGACTCGGACAGATAGCGCCTATCGTGTTCATCCGGCGGAATTATTCCTGCGCCAGCGCTCTTGTCTTCCAATTCGAAAGGAAACACCTCGATTGACATCGGCTTTGTCTGAGCGTGTGCAAATGTGCAGGTGCCAACAAGCAGCGTCATCAGGACAGTCAATGTGCGAATGCGCATGGTAGTCCTCCCGTCAGTATGGCGGCCATTGTACACGGCTTGACCACCCTGACCACGATCAAGGCAGAAGGTAGCAGTCGGCTTCCGTCAGTCGAAGCGCCTTCCCTCGGTCAGGCCTTGAGCTCCGACACCCCGACTCGCGCGTCTCGTGAGGAGGATCGACCGAAGGCAAAAGCGGTCAGCGGCCCGACGAGCAACCACTGCACGACCGTGAATGCTGTCTCGATCGTGAGGTAGTCGGGAACCGATGCCATCACGTTTTTTGCAGCGACGGCCAGCGTGGTGAAGCTCCACGACAGAACGGCGCCGAAGGCTGCGTAGACCAGTCCGCGCGACAGAAATGTACCGCTCCGCCGCGCAAACGCCTGTTGGTAGACCCAGGCGAAAAGGACTGCCTGGATCAGCATCGACAGGAAACCAAACGGGATGATGATGTTGCTGCGATAGATCGCAAGCTCCGCGTAGGTGCGCTCGAAAAGGATCAGATGCCAGACGAATCCAAGCGCGAATGTCGGCACGACATAGGCAAGAACACCAAGGAAGAAGCGTGTCATCTCCTTTTTCCTTTCGTCCGAGCCGGCTTCTGGCCGGGCAGCTTTGGCGGCAGGGTCTGCACGAAGGCGATCGCCGGTTGGAGCCACTTGCCGACTGCTTCACCGGTCAGCGCCGGGGGATCGACGTAAATGTAGCCTTCCATTACCCGACCTCTCATCTCCATCGGACGCGCTCCGGGCTCGGCAAGCGCTTCGTGCTGGCGGTCCTTGCCGACGCGAACCAGCAGACCGCGCCGGGATGCAGCCGCGATCATGTTGCCGTTCAGCATGAAGCCTAGCCCGCCGAACATCTTGACTTCGCGGATATCACCGATGCCCGCGAGAGCGGCACGCACGCTTGCGGCAAGCTCGTCAGCGGTCATGCTGCAAATCCTGTGCTTCGAGCAACTCGGTCAACTGGTCCACAGCACCACGCCAGCCCCCGGCGTGACGGACGATCGCGTCGCTGCGCGTGAGCTTTTCATGGCGGATGACGAGTTCGCAGCCGGCGCCGTTCGGCGTGATCATCACCGTCACCTCTGACTCGATGCCTGCATGCTCGTCCGGCGGCTCGATAACCCACGAAAAGACGATCCTCGCAGGCGGCTCGATCGATAGAAAAGCGCCACCGACGATGACGATTTCTCCTTGCGGCGGCTGGTAGGCGAAGCGATAGGCACCATCGACGTGAAACTCGAACTGCAGGATGGTGAGCGTGATTTCCGGTGCCGGCTTCAGCCACCTTCCGACCAGGTCGGCCTCGGCAAAGGCGGCAAACACTTTCTCGGGCGCGGCGCTGAAACGTCTGCGCACTTCGGCGACGGTCTTATCGGCGGTCATCGTTTGCGCCCTCCGACAAAAGGCGATCGAGCTGCTCGACCGCACCCGTCCAGAATGCCTGATGGCGCGCGATCCACGCCTGCGCATCCTGCAGAGGCTCTCGGCGCAACCGGAACTGATGAACACGCCCCTCAATGGCGCGTTCAATAAGCCCGGCCTGCTCCAGCACCTTCAGGTGCTTGGAGATCGTCGGCTGGGTAGAGCGAAATTGGCGGCCGAGTTCGCCGGCGCTTCTGGCCTCGCCTCGAGCGAGCGCATGAATCATTGAGCGACGGGTCCCGTCCGCCAAAGCGTGAAACGTTCGATCGAGACTGGCCACCCTTTGCATAGCCATATGGCTATACGTCATTCGAGCGGCAAATGCAAGGACGTGCAAGGCCGAAAATCCCCTCTGCGCGCTGCGTCATACCCTGAAGGGGGCCCGGCTGGTTCCAGCAGGAAGCAGCCTGGCTGTATATTCCACCGTGCTTGCTATACTCCATCGGGCACGTCACGCGGGGGGCTTCCCATGTCAGGCTATTTCGGCACAGAGGTTCAGCAGCGTCTGCAAGCTCAAGCTGAGGCGAGTTTCGACTTCATCAACGCGACCCCCGGCGCGTGCCAGACCGGGCGCACTATGGGGTGCGACGATCCCGACCGGTTCGGGTGGGATCTGATCGACAAGATCCTTAAACGCGACGGCATCTGCGGCTTTCGTATGATACCTGCAAGCAAGGCGGATGAGCTCAAGTCGCGATTGGCCAAGGGGGCTTCCGTTTCGATTCCTGGGACGTATTCTCCGCCGACCGGGCAAGTGCCTTGGCGGCATCGGAGGCAATTATCGGCCGGGGATTGCCCGACGGACTTATCGATCAAGACATGCCGGCCGAGCCGGATGGTGAGTATACGATCCGCATCCAGGCCTTCATGGCGGCGTCGGGCGTGGTGCCGTTTTCGGGGTCGCTGCTTGCCGGAACCCTGGGGCCGGCGACGACAGTAGTGGTGGGCGACGAGACGGGGACCGTCGTGGCAACCGCGCATGGCTACCTGGCTCACAATTCCCATAGCGCCTATCACCGATATGCATGGGGCGGACTGGTTGCGGTCGCGCAATCGCAGAGGGGCCGAGGGCTTGGCAACTACATCAACGCTCGCATGATCGTCAGTGTGTTTCGCGATCTGCATGCGACGCACATTTATGAGCTCGTATCGGCCGCGAACCTACCGTCCCGACGAATGGTGGAATCATGTGGACTTCGTCGCGATCCGGCGGTTGTGTGCGGGGTTGCCACGACTGGCGATGGTGCGCGCTTCACCCGCTAACCACCATTGGCGGTTGATGTTGGATCACGGCTTATTCCGAGCGATGACCGCTTAGGCTCGAAGCCGAACTTCGAACCGAGATGCTGCCCGTGCGCCGCCTGCCTTGACAAAGCCGGCCTCTCATGTGCTTTTCGCGCAAATTTTCGGGCCGGGCCATCATGCCTTGGCCGCAATCAAACATCCGGACTTACCAATGACAATGCATCGTTACCGCAGCCATACCTGTGCCCAGTTGAGGAAGAGCGACGTCGGCTCTTCCGTTCGCCTGTCGGGCTGGGTGCATCGCGTACGCGACCATGGCGGCCTGCTGTTCATCGATTTGCGCGACCACTATGGCCTGACCCAGATCGTCGCCGATCCGGATTCGCCGGCCTTCAAGATTGCCGAGACCGTGCGCGGCGAATGGGTCATCCGCGTCGACGGCGAGGTCAAGGCGCGCCTGGCCGAGACCGCCAACGCCAACCTGCCGACCGGCGAGATCGAGGTTTTCGCGCGCGAGATCGAAGTGCTGTCGGCGGCCAAGGAATTGCCGCTGCCGGTCTTCGGCGAGCCGGACTATCCCGAGGATATCCGTCTCAAATACCGCTTCCTCGATCTGCGCCGCGACACGCTGCACAAGAACATCGTGGCGCGCACGAAAATCATCGCCGAGATGCGCAAGCGCATGGGCGAGGTCGGCTTCACCGAATTCTCGACACCGATCCTGACCGCTTCGTCGCCAGAAGGGGCGCGCGACTTCCTGGTGCCGTCGCGCATCCATCCCGGCACCTTCTACGCGCTGCCGCAGGCACCGCAGATATACAAGCAATTGATCATGGTTTCGGGCTTCGACCGTTACTTCCAGATCGCGCCCTGCTTCCGCGATGAGGACCCGCGCGCCGACCGATTGCCGGGCGAATTCTACCAGCTTGACGTGGAAATGAGCTTCGTCGAGCAGGACGACGTTCTGGCGACAATGGAGCCGGTGATGCGGGGCGTGTTCGAGACCTTTGCCGCCGGCAAGCCGGTGACGCAGGAGTTTCCGCGCATCCCCTATGACGTCGCCATGCGCAAATATGGCACCGACAAGCCGGACCTGCGCAACCCGATCGAGATGCAGGCGGTCTCCGATCATTTCCGCGATTCCGGCTTCAAGGTGTTCGCCAACATCCTTGCCAGCGACCCGAAGGCCGAAGTCTGGGCGATTCCGGCCAAGACCGGTGGTTCACGCGCCTTCTGCGACCGCATGAATTCGTGGGCGCAGGGCGAGGGCCAGCCGGGCCTCGGCTACATCTTCTGGCGCAAGGAAGGCGAAAAGCTCGAAGGCGCCGGTCCGCTCGCCAAGAACATCGGCGAGGAGCGCACCGAAGCGATTCGCCTCCAGCTTGGCCTTGCGGATGGCGACGCCGCCTTCTTCGTCGCCGGCGACCCGAAGAAATTCGTCTCGTTCGCGGGAGCGGCGCGCACCCGCGCCGGCGAGGAGCTGAACCTCGTCGACCGCGACCGTTTCGAATTGTGCTGGATCGTCGACTTCCCCTTCTACGAATGGAACGAGGACGAAAAGCTCGTTGATTTCGGCCACAACCCGTTCTCGATGCCGCAGGGTGGCATCGAGGCGCTCAACGGCGAGGATTTGCTTGGGATCAAGGCATTCCAGTACGACATGGTCTGCAATGGTTTCGAGATCGCGTCGGGCGGCATCCGCAACCATCTGCCCGAAACGATGGTTAAGGCATTCGAGATCGTCGGCCTGGATCGCGAGACAGTTGAGGCGCGCTACGGTGGCCTCTATCGCGCCTTCCAGTATGGCGCGCCGCCGCATGGCGGCATGGCGGCCGGCATCGACCGCGTCGTCATGCTGCTGGTCGGCGCCAGGAACCTGCGCGAAGTGACCATGTTCCCGATGAACCAGCAGGCCTATGATCTGTTGATGAGCGCGCCGTCGGAAGCAAGCCCGCAGCAGCTTCGCGAATTGTCGCTGCGCGTCGCGGTGACCAAGAAAGAGGGTTAAAAACCTCCCGCAACCGACTCTAAACGCTGTCGGTTTGCGCTGCCCCTCATTGCCCTGCCGGGAATTTCTCCCCGTATAATGACGGGGAGAAAGACACTGTCACGAATGATTTCGCCAGCTGCCAGCGTCGCAAAAATGGGCGCCAAGGTCGCGGCCATCTCCCTGCTCCCCGTCACTATACGGGGAGAAGGTGCCGGCAGGCGGATGAGGGGCGGCGCTGACACTTCCAATGCAAGCGCATTTTGCAAACCGGCCAGAGACGTGCCGATCAGTCTTCGTTCGCCTTGACCGTCACGCCAAGCGTCTTCGTCAGGTCCACCGGGTTGGACATGGCGCCCGCCATGATCAGCGCAAACGGCACCGCTGCCGGCGGCTCGGCCAAGATCTCGATGCTCTGCGGTTCGTCGAGAAATTTGCCGACCGCCGCCGACACCTGCGCCGTCAATTCGGGATTGTTGAGCTGCGCCATGCCGAAAGGCACGATCGCCTTGGCCTGGTTGGCGATGTCCTTGCCGGACATGCCTTGCTGCTTGCCGACATAGTCCAGCACCTTGTTGGTCAAGGAATCGTCGTCGAAGCGGATCGAAGCGCTGTTGAACGAAAGCTGCTGCAACACGCCGAGCATGGCCATGCCTTGCGCCGAATTGTCGGCGCCTTCTGGCTGCGCCGCCATCTTCTTCTGCATCTCCTGCAGCGACTTGATGACGTCCAGCGTGTAGCCGCCGAGACCGAAGGTCATGCCGAGCGTTCCGGCATTGTCGACGGAGATGTCGTATTTCGACAGCTCCATCTTGCCGTCCGCAGGCTGCCAGGTGCCCGCCATTTTAAGGTTCCCGGTGATGTTCTGGTAACCGAGCGCGTTGATCACGTCCTTGGACTTCGGGTCCTCGACCAGCGTCAGGTCGGCATTGAACTTTTCCGTGGTGCCGGAAAATTCCATCGCCTTGCCGTCGGCCGGTGGGGTGATTTCGATGGCGAGCCCGTCCATCGAGAATGCGGTCTTGTCGGCAACCTTGACCGTCATGTTGTCGAGTTCGGCCGATTCATACATCATCATTGAACCCAGCGGGCCTGTGGCGCCGTCGGCCGGAACCGTCATGTCGTGGATGATGAAAGGGCTGAGGTCGAGCGTGACGCCGTCCTCGCTGTGCTGGATTGCCGAAGTCGAGACGGTTTCGATTTCATAACCGCCATTGGCTTCGGTCACGCCTTCGAGTTTGATGTCGCCGATCTTGAACGCTTCCTTTTCGGCCGCCGGTTTGAACGCCACGCCTTGCAACACCATGCTGGAGGCATCGCCCGTCACCCCGGTCCAGGAGATGTCGACGCCCTGGGCGGCGAGAGCCGCCTTCAGCCGGTCGGCGACCGCCGCATCCTGCGCGAAGGCCGCGTTCAGCGGCAGCGTCAGCAAAAACGTCGAAAAAGCAAGTTTGTTGAGTGTCGAGCGTCTGATCGTCATCGCGGGTCCCCTGAGCGTGTCCTGAAGATTGTCTTTTCAATTCGTTGCGCCGTCACCCTTCCGTGACGAACTGGACGGGAAAAAGGCGTTCTCCCGCACAATGGTCGAAAACCACGGCGAAAGGCAAATCCGATCCATTTCCATAGAGCCGGGATGTAACTGATTGATGTTGGTCGGCGTCCAGTTCGTGTTGCGGAAGGGGCGGCGCATTCAGCGCCTCTTGCCGCGAATCACCCGCTCGGCTAGTCCCAGCCCATGGGAAAAAGGCTTTTACCGCCTGGCGATGGCGGTGGCGACAACATCGAGCCGGTCGATCTGAAGAAAGCGCTGGAAGAGCGCTATCTCGCCTATGCGCTGTCGACCATCATGCACCGGGCGCTGCCGGATGTGCGCGACGGGCTGAAGCCGGTCCATCGCCGCATCATGCATGCCATGCGGCTGCTCAGGCTCAACCCCGACCAGGGGTTCGCCAAATGCGCCCGCATCGTCGGCGAGGTGATGGGCAAGTTCCATCCGCATGGCGACCAGTCGATCTACGACGCGCTGGTGCGGCTGGCGCAGGATTTTTCGATGCGCTATCCCCTGGTCGACGGGCAGGGCAATTTCGGCAATATCGACGGCGATAACGCCGCCGCCATGCGCTACACCGAAGCGCGCATGACCGACGTGGCGACCGAGCTGCTGTCCGGTATCACCGAGGATGCGGTCGACTACCGGCCGACCTACAATGAGGAGGACGAGGAGCCGGTCGTGCTGCCTGGCGCCTTCCCAAACCTGCTCGCTAACGGCTCGTCCGGCATTGCCGTCGGCATGGCGACCTCGATCCCGCCGCACAATGCCGCCGAGCTCTGCGACGCCGCCCTGCATCTGATCGAGCATCCGGATGCACCGGTGACGACATTGATGGACTTCGTCCAAGGTCCGGATTTCCCGACCGGCGGCATCATCGTCGATAGCCGTGCCTCGATCCTCGAAGCCTATGAAACCGGTCGCGGTGGTTTCCGCGTCAGGGCGAAATGGAGCCAGGAGGACCAGGGCAGGGGCACCTGGAGCATCGTCGTCACCGAAATCCCCTACGGCGTCCAGAAGGCGCGGCTGATCGAAAAGATCGCCGAGCTTCTGATGGCGCGCAAATTGCCGCTACTCGAAGACATCCGCGACGAGAGCGCCGAAGACGTCCGCGTCGTGCTGGTGCCGAAGAGCCGTTCTGTCGATCCCGGAATCCTGATGGAATCGCTGTTCAAGCTGACCGAGCTCGAAAGCCGCTTTCCGCTCAACATGAACGTCCTGTCGCGCGGCAAGATACCCAACGTGCTGTCGCTGAAAGGCGTGCTCAAGGAATGGCTGGAGCACCGCCGCGAGGTGCTGATCCGCCGCTCCAGGCATCGCCTCGGCGAGATCGAAAGGCGGCTGGAGATCCTCGCCGGCTATCTAATCGCTTATCTCAACATCGACGAGGTGATCAGGATCATCCGCGATGAGGATGAGCCCAAGCAAGTCATGATGGCGCGCTGGTCGCTCACCGACAACCAGGCCGAAGCCATCCTCAACATGCGGCTCAGGGCCCTGCGCAAGCTCGAGGAATTCGAGATCCGCAAGGAATTCGACGGCCTCACTATCGAGAAGAAGCAGATCGAGGCGCTGCTTGCGTCCGACGCCAGGCAGTGGTCGACGATCAAGTGGGAAGTCTCCAGCATCCGCGAGAAATTCGGACCGGAGACCGAGCTCGGCAAGCGCCGGACCCAGTTCGCCGACGCGCCCGAACATGACCTGACCGACATCGCCCATGCCATGATCGAGCGCGAGCCGGTCACCGTGGTCGTTTCGGAAAAGGGCTGGCTCAGGGCGATGAAAGGTCACATGACCGACCATTCGTTGCTGACCTTCAAGGAGGGCGACAGCCTCAAGCTCGCCTTCCACGCCCAGACCACCGACAAGGTTCTGGTCTTCACCACCGGCGGCAAGTTCTACACGATCGGCGCCGACCGGCTGCCGGGTGGGCGCGGCCATGGCGAACCGATCCGCATCATCGTCGACATGGACAACGACCAGGACATCGTCACCGCCTTTGTCCATGATCCCAAGCGCAAGCTGCTGTTGGTGTCGCACGACGGCAATGGTTTTGTCGTGCCGGAAGAAGAGGTTGTCGCCAACACCCGCAAGGGCAAGCAGGTGATGAACGTCAAGGCGCCCGACGAGGCCCAGCGCTGTGTGCCGGTCGCCGGCGACCATCTCGCCATCGTCGGCGAGAACCGCAAGATGCTGGTCTTCCCGCTCGCTGAGATCCCTGAGATGGGTCGCGGCAAGGGCGTTCGCCTGCAGAAATACAAGGATGGCGGCGTCCTCGATCTCAAGACCTTCACGCTCGCCAGCAGTCTGTCCTGGCAGGATTCGGCTGACCGCACCTTCATCAAATCACGCGAAGAGCTGGTCGAATGGATCGGTGCCCGAGCCTCGGCCGGACGCATGGTGCCGAAGGGATTCCCGAGGACGGGGAAATTCGGGTAGTTGCTAATCTCCCCCCTCGAGGGGGAGATGGCCGTAGGCCAGAGGGGGTCGCCGCGCGTAAGACGCCAGCCTCCCCTGTTCGCAATAAGAGGTCGCGTCTGAACGTCCCGACCCCCTTTGTCGCCTTCGGCGACATCTCCCCCTCAAGGGGGGAGATTAGCGCCTCCATGCAAACATTTGGAATGTCGTCACGATTGCTGCACTATGTCGGTGCATAAGCATCGCTACATAAGGCGACGCGTTTGGGAGAAATAGGCATTTGAAAGAAACTAGAGTTCGGAAACCGGAAGGGCAGCAGCGCCTGTTCGGCCTGTCGACGCCGGTCAGATCCGCGGTGATTCCGCCGCTGTCGGCGGCGCGCTGGCTCCTGGTGCTGATCGTTGCCGCCGGGGTCTATTTCTTTCATGGTTTCCTGGTCCCGGTGCTGGCCGCTCTGGTCATCGCCTTTGCCAGCTGGCCGCTCTATCGGCGGCTGCTCGCTGCTGTCGGCGGCAACCGCACGATCGCCGCGACATTGGCGATCCTGTTCATTCTCACCTTCCTGGTGGTGCCGATCGCGCTCGCCGGCGCCTACGCCAGCAACGAAGTCCGCGAATGGGTCGGCTGGGCGATCGAGACCAACCGCGAAGGCGCGGTGACGCCGCACTGGATCGCCACGCTGCCCGTGGTCGGCGACTGGCTGAACGAGCAGTGGACGCGCAATCTCGGCCATCCCGGCGGCATCGGCGAACTGATCCAGCTGATCAGCGGCGCCAACATCGGCAGTATCTATCGCGGCGTGCTGGCCGCCGGCGGCAGCGCCTTCGGCCTTCTGCTGGCGCTGCTGTTCATGATGATCGCCCTGTTCTTTGCCTATCGCGACGGCGAGCATTTCGCCGGGCAGGTCGATCGTCTCGGCGAACGCATCCTGCCGACCAGGTGGGAACGGATTTCACGCGTCGTGCCGGCGACGATTTCCTCGACGGTAACCGGCATGACCATTATCGCCATCGGCGAGGGGGTGGTGCTGGGCGTGGCCTACTGGCTGGCCGGCGTGCCGTCGCCTGTGACGCTCGGCGCCCTGACCGGCATCATGGCGCTGATCCCTGGCGGCGCACCGCTGTCCTTCACGCTTGTTTCGATTTATCTCGCCGCCAGCGGCTCGCCGATGGCCGGGTTGGCGCTGTTCATCTGGGGGGCTGTCGAACTGTTCATCGTCGACAAGACATTGCGCCCGAAACTGGTCGGCGGCCCGATAAAGCTGCCGTTCCTGCCGACCTTTTTCGGCCTGATCGGCGGCGTCAAGACGATGGGCTTTCTCGGCCTGTTCATCGGCCCGGTGCTGATGGCATTGCTGGTCGCGATCTGGCGCGAATGGCTGCGCGAGGTGGAATTGGCCGACGAACTTGTCCCCGCAGCACCGGCGGAGCTGGAAGGGGCGCCGCCACAAATCGAAATCGTTGCCGAGAAGAAGTCTCAGGCCGGGTGACTGACCGCAAGGGTTGCGCGGCGCTTGCGCCCCTCATGCAGCTGCCATAGCGAATGGACGACCAGCGTGACGATCAGGATCGCACCGCCGACCAGGCTGTTGCGCGACGGCATCTCGGCAAAGATCATCCACATCCAGACGGGCGCCAGCACGGTTTCAAGCAGATAGAACATCGCCACTTCCGGTCCCGAGATATATTTCGGCCCGTTGGCGAGGCAGAAGAACGAGATCGGCATGATGACGGCGCCGTTGAAGATAATCCACCACGGCGCGTTCACCTGAACGCCTTCGCCTGAGACCATGAACACCGCGACGGCCAGCGGCAGGATCACGCCGATCAGCGATGTGAACCCCATGTCCTTGCCGCTGGCACGCGAGATGGTGATGGCCAGCGCGATGAAGAAAGCCGAGCACAGCGCCATAAGATCGCCGAACAGGTGCCCGGTGCCGATCGAATCGCCGACGATGATCGCGACGCCGACGATCATGGCCAGCATCGCGACCACGGTGACCAGTCGCGGCCGCTCCTTCAGGAACAGCCAGGACAGCAGCGCCGCGAACACGGTGTTGAAGGCCAGGATGAAGACCAGATTGGCGGTCGTGGTGTAATAGATGCTGGTGATGAAGGTGACCGAGGTCAGCCCGTAGCATACGGCGACAACGAGCCCCGACCAGCCGGGGATGAGCTGCGGCGCGTTCCTGCTCAGCGAGCGCCAGACGGCCCAGATGATCAGCGCCGCGACCAAGGTGGTGCCGGTGCGCAGCAGGAGGATCGTCCACGCGCCGCCGTCGGCGAGCCGGATCAGTGGAATGTCGATGGTCAGCGTCAGCCCGCCGATGGCGGTGATGAGAAGGCCCTTCTGGTGATCGTTGTGGGACGACATGCGGCAATTCTCGCAATGAATTTGAAGGCCGGCCGGCCGCGCTTTTGCACACTCTCCGCTAAGCGGAAAGGCCAGCATGCTCTTCCTGGAAATAGTTTAAGATTGGATTTTGGAAAAACTATTCAGCGCGAAACCGCTTCGTGGTCGTAGCGTTCCCAGCCTTTCGGGCCGAGATGCTCCTGCGGCATGAAGCGCATCTTATAGTTCATCTTGCGCGAGCCGTTGACCCAGTAGCCGAGATAGACATGGGGCAAGCCCATCGCCCTGGCGCGGGCGATGTGGTCGAGGATCATGAAGGTGCCGAGCGAGCGGTCCTCGAAGTCCGGATTGAAGTAGGAATAAACCATCGACAGGCCATCGGCCATCTTGTCGGTGAGGGCGACTGCGATCAGCTCGCCCTGGCCCTTGCCGGTGATGAAGCTGTCGGGGCCGCGGCGCCGGTACTCGATGACCTTGGTGTCGACATGCGTGTCCTCGACCATCATGGCGTAGTCGAGCACCGTCATGTCGGACATGCCGCCGCGGCGGTGGCGGGCATCGAGATAGCTGCGGAACAGCGAATACTGCTCGGTCGAAGGTTGCGCGTCGTGCATCGCGCCGATGAGGTCTGAATTGTGCTGTATCACCCGCCTCATGTTGCGGCTGGCGGTGAATTCCTGGGCCAGGATGCGCACCGAAACGCAGGCGCGGCAGGTCTCGCAGGCCGGCCGGTAGGCGATGTTCTGCGATCGCCGGAAGCCGCCTTGCGTCAACAGGTCGTTCATCTCCGGCGCCTTGTCGCCGACCAGATGCGTGAACACCTTGCGTTCGAACTGGCCCTCAAGATACGGGCACGGCGACGGCGCGGTCAGGAAGAACTGCGGCGACTGGGTAGGATGGTGCGTCATCGAACCTTGGAAACACTCCTGCGAATCATCATACCTTTGGCGCGCACGGCGAAAAATTCAACAGGATTGTGAAAGCGTGGGCATCGGAGCCTTCACTTTGCACACAAATGCTCGCGGGACTCGTGAAAAAGCTGTCTCAGCGGTCACTGCGGCTGACCACCGTGCCCAGCAGCAGGTCGTGCAGCGTGCGCTTGCGGTCGGCAAACAGCGACACCAGAAGCACCAGCGGCGTCAGGATGACGTTGCCCGCCCAAAACAGCACCGAGTGCACCACGGCCGTCAGCCCGTCGATACGGGTGCCGTCCAGACGGTCGAGCCGGATTCCCATCATCTTCATGCCCGTGGTGGCCTGGTCGGCGCTGCCGAGCGTGTTCCAGATGTAGAGGATGGCGACGGCCGGCACGAGAACGGAAAACAGCATCCAGCCGAGGCCGAGCGTCAAAATCCCGAGCAAGAACACCAGGATCGCGAACGGAATGGTAAGCAGCGCGACGATGCAGTAGTCGATGATGAAGGCGAGGACACGCCGCGTGCGCACGCCGTCATAGGCCCGGATATCAACGAGCCTGGAGGTGATGATTTCACCGTCGAGAACGCGCGCGTTCATGTCATTTCCTCGTCAATCAGGCCCGGGCCAAGGTGCGGGCCGCGTGACCTTGAAATGGTGAAGTCCTGCGGCGGAATCAAGATCGAGCCTTTTTTCGGCATGCGACTGGAGGCAGCGCCGAATGTCGCGCCTGGATCGGTTGAATTTGCAGCGCGGATGGCGTTAGCTTGCTGCAATGCAACAAAGCGCGCCTAGAGCGCCGCGCGTCCTTTTGGACGCGCAAAGGACGCTCTAGCACTTTGAATCGGCGCATGATCCTTTTCCGAAAACCGAAATCGGTTTTCGGGGTCATGCGCGAGGGACGGGGCGACATGGACTACGACATGCTGGTCATCGGCAGCGGCCCTTCCGGGCGCCGCGCCGCGGTGCAGTCGGCCAAGCTGGGCAAATCCGTGCTGGTGGTCGACAGGGGCCGGCGTCTTGGCGGCGTGTCCGTGCATACCGGCACCATCCCGTCGAAGACGCTGCGGGAAACTGTGCTCAACCTCTCCGGCTGGCGCGAGCGCGGCTTCTACGGGCGCGGCTACCGGGTCAAGCAGGACATTTCGGTCGGCGATCTGATCGAGCGCCTGCACAAGACGCTCGATCACGAGGTCGAGGTGCTGCAGCACCAGTTCATGCGTAACACGGTCAACCATTGACGGTGATCGGCGCCGGCGTCATCGGCGTCGAGTACGCGACGATCTTTTCGGCGCTCGACGTGCCGGTGACGCTGGTCGAGCCGCGCAATACCATCCTCGATTTCGTCGACCGCGAGATCGTCGACGATTTCATCCATCAGATGCGCGACCGGGGCATGACGATCCGGCTCGGCAGTGCGATCAAGGAGATCGCCTCGAAACCCGACTACGCCGAGGTGACGCTTGCCGACGGCCGCAGCATACGCTCGGAGATGGTGCTCTATGCCGCGGGGCGCACCGGCAATGTCGGCGCGCTCGGCCTCGACGCGGTCGGCATCGAGGCCGATTCCCGGGGCCGCATCAAGGTCGATCCGCAGACCTTCCGGACCCGCGCACCGAACATCTATGCCGCCGGTGACGTCATCGGCTTTCCGAGCCTCGCCTCCACCTCGATGGAACAGGGCAGGGTGGCCGCCTGCCATGCCTTCGGCGTGCCCTTGCCGCCGCCGCCGGAAACCTTTCCCTACGGCATCTACGCCGTGCCGGAAATCTCGACCGTCGGCCAGTCCGAGGAGCAGGTGCGCGAGAGCGGCGGCGCCTATGAGGTCGGCGTGGCGCGCTTCCGCGAAACCTCGCGCGGCCATATCATGGGCGTCAACACCGGTTTCCTGAAGCTTCTGTTCTCGATCGAAACGCGCCGGCTGCTCGGCGCGCATATCGTCGGCGAGGGCGCGACCGAACTGATCCATATCGGCCAGGCGGTGATCAATCTCGGTGGCACCGTCGATTTCTTCGTCAACAACACCTTCAACTATCCGACGCTGGCCGAAGCCTACAAGATCGCCGGGCTGGATGCCTGGAACCGGATGGGGCGGGCATAGGCGATGGGCTCATCAATTTGCCTGCGCGATGGCGGTTGCCGGGCCGGCCAGCCAGTGCCTGACGATTTCAGCATCCCGGTCGCCGATTTCATGGCCGGAGGCGATGGTGTGGGCGTCGACCGCGGCGCCATGTGATTCGAGCAATGTGACCAGCGCCGGTGCGAAGGGCGCGTAGGTCAGGTCGGCGGCGCCGGCGATGATCAGCACGCGTGCTTTGGACAGATCGGCCGGGGGCACATCGTCGAGCACCGGCATCGGGCGCAGCAATGCTGCCCGTTCGATGAGGCCGGAATGCAGCAGCATCACGGTCGAAACCAGATTGGCGCCGTTTGAATAGCCAAGAAAGATCATTCGGGAGAGATCGAAACCGTGGCGCTTCGCGGCCGCGGTGATGAAGCCCGCGAATGCGTCCGCCTCCGTGCAGATGCTCTCCTGTTCGAAGCGCGTCGGCGTGATCCGCGCGAACCAGCGGAAACCGTCCTCCTGGGCGATGCGGCCACGCACCGCCACCAACACCGCGTTCGGTGCGATTTGCTGCCCGAGAGCCACCAGAGTCGTCTCGTCGACACCGGATCCATGCAGCAGAAAAAGGCATTCGCCGCTCGCATCCACGGGGCGATAAAGTCGGTAGAAAAACGGCAGGTCGCACCGCAAAAAGCCGTCTTCCGGAGGTTTTTCGGCCATATCGCATCCTTTTGATTTCGTGTCGTTTTATTCATTTGCCGGCTTCAAAACGGAATATTTTCGGGCTCCTTCAAAGTTGATTGAACCGGGCGCATTTCAGCCCGTTTGTTTGCCGATATGCTCCTGCGGGAAGAATCGAAGCGGTGCGTCCGGCGGTCGCATCGATCGCGGCATGAACAACCAGCTTTGAGGCCTTTTATCGATGACCATGCCAATTTCACCGGATCGCGGCACGCGTGCCGCGGAACGCGATACGCGTATCCCGGAACGCGATACGCGCATCGATGTGTTCCGCGCTCTCGCTCTGCTGATCATATTTGTCGACCATGTCCCGGGCACGGTTTTCGAAACCCTGACCTACAAGAATTTCGGCTTTTCGGATGCCGCCGAGGCCTTCGTGCTGATCTCCGGCATGTCCGTCGCGCTCGCCTACGGCTCAAAATTCCAGTCCGGAAACCGGCTCGTGGCGACACTGAAATTGTGGCGCCGCGCCGGTGTGCTCTATGTCGCGCACATCGTGACGACGATGGCGGTGCTGGCCATCTTCTGCGCGGCGGCGGTGTTCGCGAAGCGGCCGGAGATGCTGACCCTGATCAACATCGAGCCATTGATCAGGAACCCGCAGCAAGCGCTGATCGGCATCGTCACGCTTGGCCATCAGCTCGGCTACAACAACATCCTGCCGGTCTATGCGGTGCTGCTGCTGATGGCGCCAACCTTCCTGCTGTTCATCAGCCACAGGCCTCTCACGGCGCTCGCCCTGTCCGGAGCTCTGTGGCTGGTTGCCGGGATCTACCAGATCGCCCCGCCGAATTATCCTGAGCCCGGCTTCTGGTTCCTCAATCCGCTGTCGTGGCAGTTCCTCTTCAACATCGGCCTGGCGAGCATGCTGCATATCAGGCGCGGCGGCACCATTCCGGTCAATCGCTGGCTGGTCGGCGCGTCGGCGGTCTATGTCGCGGCGGGGTTGGTCTGGGTGCATAGCCCGCTATGGGGGCACGTGTCGTGGCTGAACCTGCCCGTGGTGCTGACCGGCTTCGACAAGACGTTCCTGTCGCTGCCGAGGCTGCTGCACATTCTGGCGGTGAGCTACCTGATCGTGGCGTTTCCTTCTGTCTCGAACCTGTTCCGCACCAGCCGCGACCATCCGCTCGCCATATTGGGCAAACGATCGCTGCCGGTTTTCATCGCCGGCACGGTGATCGCCATGGCGGCGCAGGTGATGAAGCTGATCAACCCGGGCGGGTTTGCCTATGACAGCTTGCTGATCGCCGCCGGCATCGCCATGCAGTTCGCGCTCGCCTATTACCTCGAATGGCTGTCGGGTATTGGGCGGTCCAGCATGAGCAGGCCGGTCCGCAGCGAGCCGCCGCCGGTCCATGCATCCTTCGGCGTGGGCGGCATGGCGACAGGCTGAATCGATAGCGTCTGCCTCACGCTGTTTTGGGCGGCGGTCCGGAAGATGCCCTGACGACGAGTTCGACGCCAAGCGTCTCGCGTCGCACCGTGCCGTCGAAATCGAGGATCGTTCGCGCCGCCCGGCGGCCGATCTCGGCGATCGGCTGCGCGACCGTGGTTAGCGGAGGATCGCAAAGTGCGGCGTCAGGGACGCCGTCGAAGCCGACGACGGAGACGTCGCCGGGAACCGCAATACCACGCGCGGCCAACCATTCGATCGCGACCATGGCAATCCGGTCCGACATCGCCAGGATGGCGGTCGGCGGCTCTGCCGAGGCGAAGATCGTTTCGAGGCCGGCCGTTGTGCTGGCTTCGTCGTTTTCGGTCTCGTATACCGGTATCCCGGCGGTATCGACGCCGTACCGGGAAAACGCCTCGAAATAGCCGACGAGGCGATCGCGCGTGCCGGTGTAGACGGCCGCCCGAACTTGGCTCGGCGAGACAAGGCCGGTGCTGTCGTCGGCGAAAGGCAGCGCCAGAACGGCGAAGCGGCGATGGCCAAGCTCGGCGAGATGCTGCGCCGCCAGGCGGGCGCCGGCGACATTGTCGACGCCGATTGCCGAAACAGTGTCGTCGTCGAAACCGAGCTCAAGAGCGACGAAGGGGAGTTTGCGTTCGCGCGTCAGTTCGACAAGGCGTGAGCCGCCCTCAATGCAGAACAGAATGAAGCCGTCGACCAGCGCGCTCTGGATGTTCCAGGCAAGTTTTTCCTGATTGCCGGCCGACACCAGCGCTATCCCCGCGCCGGTGGCATCGCATGCCTCGGAAATCCCGGCCATCATCGCGCGGGCGAAGGGGTCTTCGAAGAAATAGGACAGCGGCTCGGTGGTGGCGACGCCGATCGCGTTGACCTTGCCGGCACGCAGCAGCCGACCCTTGGGATCCGGCCCCGCATAGCCCATCGCCTCGGCCGCTGCCTTGACCCGTTCGCGGACTTCCTCGCGTACGATCTCGGGACGGCTGAACACGTTGGAGGCAGTGCCGTGCGAAACTCCGGCGGCCTTGGCGATGTCTGCCAGCCGGATGGGTTTCGTATTGCCTTCGGTTGATGACGCCATTTTTTCTGCCTCCGGATTCCTATCTAGCACCTTTGTTGGATCGATTCAAATTTTGCTTGACAACCGTGCGGTCGAGTGTATTTTGAATCGATCCAAGTTTAGCGCCCAACTGTCGATTGGATCGATTCAGGAAGGAGAGAGCCATGCACCCCGTCAATTATCTGTTCGAAGACATCTATCGCAACGACTGGAGCATAACCTCGAACGCGGTGACCCGGACGCGTCGCGGCGGCGTCGGTCCGTGGATCCGCGATCTGGGTTTTCTCGTGGAGCGCAAGCGGAGCTGATCGGCACGGCATTTTCTGGCCTGTCGATTGGATCGATTCAAGTTTGAAAAAGGAGCCAAGCCATGCATCCGATCAATCATTTGTTCGAAGATATCTATCGTAACTATTGGGGCATCTCGCCGGCCATCGATAGGCCGGAGCGGCGCCGGCTGACCAAGCCGGCGGCACGCAATCGCGGCCTGCCGGTCCGGCCCGAACGCCGGCAAGACTGGCCATCGTCTGACTGATCGTCGTTTGGCGGGACCCGGCCGGCTGCCCGCAAGCGCGCCGTACTTGAGCTGGGGAGGGGCCCAGCTCTCCCGCTGAGCTGCGGGAATGCCATTTCAGGAGCGCGGGCGCATCAGTGCCGAGGCTGCAACCGCCAGCCAGCCGGCGATGAGCAAGGTGCCGCCGATCGGCGCCGACATCGGGAAAAACGGCGAGCCGAGGAAGTCACGAGCGAGGAGATCGCCGCAGAACAATACAAGCCCGACGAGAAGAATAAGGCTTGCGGTTCGCAGGATCCGGTTTGCGCCGACGAGGCCGACGGCAAGAAAGACCGGCGCATGCATGAGCAGGAACGACGCGACCGTACCGACGAAAGCGCCGCCCAGATGTGCCGCCGCGGCAGAGAGCGCCACGCCGGCCGCGCCGCACAGGCCGCCGACGAGAACGAGGATGCGGCCGCTGCCGCTTGTTGGTTGCTCGGCCGTGCTCATGTCTCTGGTCTCCGTGAAGCAGTGATAGCCCGCAAACCGTGTCAGGATTTGCCCGCCTGCACCAGCATGTCGCGCGCGCGACGCGACTGGACCAGCCAGTTATACGCCGCACCGCCCGCCATCAGCACGGATGTGCCGAGAAACACCGCGCGCATGCCGAAATGACCGCCGACGAAGCCGCCGAGCAACGGCCCGGCGACCTGTCCGACATATTGCGCCGAGATCGACAAGCCCAGCACATTGCCGCCGACGCCGTCCGGAACATTGTGACGGATGACGCTGGTGATGCAGGGCAAGAGACCGCCAAGTGCCAGCCCCATCAGGAAACGCAGACCGACAAGCTGCCAGCCCTGTGTCACAAAGGCCTGCGGGATCAACAGCAGCGCCGAGACGGCAAGCGCCGCAATGATGACGTTCCAGTGGCCGACGTGGTCGGCAAGCTTGCCGAGGCGCGACGCCGACAGGATGGCGCCAAGTGCTGCCGCCGACATGACGACGCCGGAGGTCAGTGTTAGCACGCTTTGGTCCTCGATGAGCTGCTGGACGTAGACCGTGATGATCGGCTCGATCGACATGGTGGCGAAGCTCAACAGCATGCCGGTCGCCAGCATGGCGACGACCGGGCGTTTGTCCGAGATTTGCGACCAGCCGCCTTTCGGCTTCTCAGTCGGTGCTGATTTGTCGGCTGCCGGGCGAGGATTCTCCTTGATGAGAAAAGTCGTTGCCAGGAACGCCAGGAAAATGACGCCGCCGGCGAGCAGGAAGGTGGCGCGGATGCCGATCAAGGGCGGCAGCGCGCCGCCGAGCAGGGGACCGACGAGGGCGCCTGCGGTGATGCCGGCCGACAGCACGCCGAGCGCCCAGCCCGACCGGTCCTTCGGCGTCTGCATGGCGACGAGAATGGTCGAACCCGAGGAATAGCCGCCGGCGAAACCGATCAGCAGGCGCAGCAGCACCAATTGCCAGACAGTCTCCACCATGCCGGTCAGCGACATGCAGACGGCCATGCCGAAACTAGCGCGCACCAGCATCAGCTTGCGGCCGTAGCGGTCGCCCAGCCGTCCCCACAGCGGCGCCACTAGCGCGGCGGCGAAGAACGTCGCGCCATAGGCGATGCCGGACCACTGCACGATCGCCGCGTGCCCCTCGGCACCCAACTGCTCGACGTAAAGCGGCAGGAAGGGTAACAGCAGCGTCATGGCGACAAGTGTGCTGAACGAGCCGGCAAAGCACACGGCGAGATTGCGGCGCCAGTGGATGTTGTGGGCGCTTTGCATGGCAGGGGTGGCTTCTTGCGGCATGTCCTGTCCTGTCCGGCAAGTCTCTCGACGACTTGTTCCGGATACCATTTTGGGATACCAAGCTGGTATCCGTCATGGACGCAAGCTCGACGGCTGTCAATGCGGCGCTCAAACGTGATCGGCAAACGATGGTAGTCGCCGATCGCCAGCAAAACGGCCGGAAATCGGAAACCACAATGTCGCAGATGCAGAATGTCGAAAAGCAGCTTCGGGAGATGATCCTCGGCCTCGAGATCGGTCCCGGCGAGCGGCTGACGGAACGCTGGATCGAAAGCCGCTTCGGGGCGTCGCGCACACCGGTCAGGGCAGCATTGCTGCGGCTCGAGACGGAAGGTCTGGTCTGCCGCGACGGGCGCGGCTGGACGGTATCGCCGATCAACCTCGCCGAGCTCGAGCAGATCGCCGTCTACCGCGAGGCGGTCGAGGTCGCGGCGGTCAAGCTGACTTGTGCCTTGGAGGACAGGAGCGCCGTCGACGTCGTCGAGGCGATGCTGGACTCCTGCGATGCCGGCACCCCGCGCGAGGAATGGCATCGCGTCGGCATGGACTTTCACATCGAGCTGGCACGCCTGTCCGGCAACGAGTTCCTGTTCAGGGCGGTTCGCGATGCCATGACGCGCCTGTCGCGGGCGCGTTGGCTGGAGGTGCGCGACGAGGCGGCACTCGGCCGTGCCTGGGCCGAACACCGTGCCATTCTGGCGGCGGTGCGCGCCGGCGATGCGGATGAGGCGGCACACCGGCTTTCGGCTCATATCGTCGGCAGCCGCGACCGGCTGGTGACATCATTGCACAATGACCGGCGCGGCCTGCGTGCCAGGGGATTTGCCGTCGTCGCGGCGTGATTGCGGAGGCAACCACTTTCGCCCTCGCTTCGCGAGCGCCGATGGCGTAAGAGCGGCGATGGAAAACAACCGATTTGAAACACCCGTGACCGTCAAGTCGGGCGCTGAGGGAACCACTCAGCTCTTGCGTACGGCCCGCGAGGCTTCCGACTACCTCCTCAACAACTGGCCCGGCAAGCGCAGTCCAAAGCATCGCGAAGCGCTGCAGGCCTGCCATGATGCGCTGGCCGGCGACAAACCGGCGATGACCGCAAGGCGCGCCTTCATCGCCGCCGCGCGCGAGGTGAACGTGTTCGTCAGCGACAAGGCGCCGGCCTGAAGACGCAGCGGGATTCCTAGGCCAAATCCGATCCGCCTCGCGGGCCGGATGCGTTTTACTCTGCCGTTTCCGTTTCGGTCTCGGACGTGGTCTCGTCTTCGGGCTTCGAACGTTCCTTGGCTGCCGCCTTGGCCGCCTGCTTTTCCGCCTTTTTGGCGGCCTTCTGCCGGTCGCGTTCCTTGCGTTCCTGGCCGTAATTCGGTGCTCGCGCCATATCTCTTCCTTTCACAATCCCAAAGGTTCTTAGCCCTGCCTAGGGGCATTGGGCTACAAACACAACACCGCAAAGGGCGATCGGCTCCATACACAGCCGGCAGGCCGGCTGAACACGGTTCCGTGGCTTGCAAGATAGCCGGCACAATGGTGTAGGAGGGGCCGGGAGGGCAAATCACAAGCCGACTTTTTCACCAAGTGACCGATGGCCACCCTTCAAAGAAACGCACAGAAGCTATTCTACTATGCGCGCAATGCCGCGCGCGATATCGCACCGCAGGCGCTGTTCCGCCGCAGGCTCGCCGGGCTGCTCGAGCAGGCCAGGCTTTCGGACGGATCGGTCCGCGCGCGTCTCAACTATTACAACAGATTGCAGAAGGCTTTCGCGCCGAGCGCCGGGGCCGTGCCGGTCAGCCGGCTGCCGACAGACCGGAGCATGTATTACTACGATCTGAAGGAATTTACCCGCTACTTCGATCCCGATTTGCGCATCGACCTCGAATTCGGCGACGTCGTCGAAGTGCCTGCGATGCCGTCGATCGTCAAGGATCGGCCGATCGCCGGCGATAACAGGAACGGGATCCTGTTCAAGCTCAACAAGTTCCGCCACTTCCACATGCCCGCCGACGATGTTGCCTTCGCGGACAAGCTTCCGGTTGCGGTGTGGCGCGGCGAGCTCAACAACCCGATAAGGACCTTGCTTCTGGAGGCCGCGCGCGATCTGCCCTTTTGCGACGTCGGCACGCCCAAACCGACGGCAGCGCCGGAATATCGCAAGCCTTACCTGAGCATCGATCAGCAGCGGCGCTGTCGCTACATCATTTCACTCGAAGGCAACGATGTGGCGACCAACCTAAAATGGATCATGAGTTCGAATTCACTGTGCCTGATGCCGCCGCCGACATATGAGACATGGTTCGCCGAAAGCGAACTCGTGGCTGACGTTCACTATGTCCCGCTCGAACCTGATTTCACGGATCTTGCCGAGCGGGTGCAGTATCTCGAACGTCATCCGACTGAGGCAGAGCGCATCGTTGCCGCCGCCAACGCCTATTGCCGCAAGTTCGCCGACGAACGGGCCGAGCAGGCGATCTGCTTGCTCGTGCTCTACAAATATTTCGTGCTCAGCGGTCAGATCGAGCCTGATCCCGAGGTCTGGCGTTTTATCTCCGGCTAAGCCCGCAGCGACCTTCGACCTGATCCGGATCCGTAGTCAGACACCTTCCCGGTCAAGAACCAGATCGGCCGGACCAAACCGGTCCTTTGCCGTGAACTGCTGGTGCCAGTAGGGGTAGAGAACGGGCGGGCGGCTGACTGCGTCGAGGCGTGCGCGCTCATCGCTGGTCAGCACCAGGCTTGCAGCGGCGATATTGTCCTTGAACTGCACTTCGGTGCGGCCGCCGATGACCAGAGAGCTGACGGCCGGCCGGCCGAGCAGCCAGGCAAGCGCCACCTGCGCTGCCGACACGCCATGGTTGTTGCCGATATAGGCGAGCACGTCGACGATCCGCCATAGCCGCTCCTCATCACGGATCGGCGGTTCGGACCAGCCGCTGAGCTGGCGGGCGGTGGCCTGGTCGCGGTTGTATTTGCCGGACAGCAGTCCACCGGCGAGCGGGCTCCACACCAGCACGCCAAGCCCCTGGTCGACCGAGATCGGCAGCAATTCATATTCGGCTTCGCGTGCTTCCAGCGTGTAGTGGATCTGCTGGGTGACGAAGCGCGGCTGGTGCTGGCGGTCGCTGATCCCCAGCGCCTTCATCACTTGCCAGCCGGAATAGTTGGAACAGCCGACATAGCGGACCTTGCCCTGGCTGACGAGCGTGTCGAGCGCGGCGATGGTCTCCTCCAGCGGCGTCGTGCCGTCCCATTCATGCAGGAAATAGATGTCGATGACGTCGGTCCTGAGGCGCTTCAGGCTCTTCTCGCACTCGCGGATCAGATGGTAGCGCGACAGCCCTTCGTCGTTGGGACCGTCGCCGATCCGCATGCGCGCCTTCGAGGCGATCAGTATATCGCCCTTGCGCTTGCCGCCGAGCGCTTCGCCGATGATCTCTTCCGAAAGCCCATTCGAATAGACATTGGCGGTGTCGATGAGATTGATGCCGGCGTCGATGCAGAGGTCGATCATCCGGCGCGCCTCGTCGAGATCGGTCTTGCCGACCGCCGAAAATGCGCCGGCGCCGCCGAAGGTCATGGTGCCCATGGTCAGCGTCGAAACCTTCAGCCCGGAACGGCCGAGTGTGCGGTATTCCATGTCAGATCCTCACAATTGCGTTGAGAAGGGCTGCTTCGAAGGCTGCCCGAAAGAGCCTGGCATTTGTAGGACAATTCGCGCTGCTTGTCGTGCATGCCATGGAGGCTGATCGATCACATCTCACGGAGTTGGGCGACCGGCGGGCGGGCCGGCTGCAATAAAACCGTCATTGCCGGCCTGTATGCAAGTCGGCTCAAGGTGTTCGATCTTGGCCGGCAGGCCGACGCCGACACGGGCGTGCACGCGGAGCAGCATAAATGACCGAAGCAAAACAGAATTCTCCTGCCAAGGATTGGCTGGAGGCGGAGCTCGCCGACACGCTCGATGAAGACTACGAGCTGGAAATGTCGGAACCGGCGCTGTCGCTGGAAATCGCCAAGATCTACAAGAACGCGCATCCGCCCTCGATGGATCGCCAGCAATATTTTCGCAACCTGATCACGCTGCAATCCGAATTGATCAAGCTGCAGTCCTGGGTGGCTTACACCAGGAAGAAGCTGGTTGTGGTTTTCGAGGGCCGCGACTCGGCCGGTAAGGGCGGCGTCATCAAGCGCATCACCCAGCGGCTCAATCCGCGCATCTGCCGCGTCGTCGCCTTGCCGGCGCCGACCGAGCGCGAGAAGTCGCAATGGTATTTCCAGCGCTACGTGCCGCATCTGCCGGCAGGCGGCGAGATCGTGCTGTTCGACCGCTCCTGGTACAACCGCTCCGGCGTCGAAAGGGTGATGGGATTTGCCGAACCGGATCAGGTCGAAGAGTTTTTTCGCGACGTGCCGGAGTTCGAGCGCATGCTGGTCCGCTCCGGCATCACGCTGGTCAAATACTGGTTCTCCATCACCGACGAGGAGCAGCAGATGCGTTTCCAGATGCGCATCCATGATCCGATGAAGCAGTGGAAGCTGTCGCCGATGGACCTGCAGTCGCGCGTGCGCTGGGAGCAGTACACCAAGGCCAAGGAAGAGACCTTCGCCCGCACCAACATTCCCGAAGCCCCCTGGTTCATCGTCGAGGGCAACGACAAGAAGCGGGCGCGGCTGAACTGCATCGATCATCTCCTCAAGCAGATGCCTTATGAGGAAGTGCCGCACGAGGAGATCACGCTGCCCGACCGCGTCTTCAATCCCGAATACGAGCGCCAGGTATTGCCGCGCGAGCTGTATGTGCCGGAGAAGTATTAAGGCAGAGCTCCCTTCTCCCCGTCACTATACGGGAGAAAGATGCCGGCAGGCGGATGAGGGACGGCGCCAACCTCGACAGTTGAACTTGCCAAAGTCACTGCATGGGACCAAACTTATTTTGATGTCATATTGCCATTGGGGGTATTGTCCGGCAGAGTAATCATTGATCGATTGCGCCGCCCCTCATTGCCCTGCCGGGCATTTCTCCCCGTATAGTGACGGGGAGAAAGGGGCCTGTACCGAGGTTTCGCCAACAGAGCAGACGAAACGTCCTAATCGCGCTTGATGATCACATGCGTGGCATTCGGCGTTGCGACCTGCTCGCTGCAGCGGTAGCCGAGGCGGGGCATGTCGATGCCGGCAAAAAGATTCTCGCCTGAGCCGAGCAGCATCGGCGATATCGCAAGATGCATGTCGTCGACGAGCTTTTCCTGGAGATATTGCCGGATCGTGGCGACGCCGCCGCCGAGCCGTACATCCTTGCCATCAGCCGCTGCCTTCGCCTTTTCCAGCGCTGAGTGGATACCATCGGTTACGAAATAGAAGGTCGTGCCGCCGTCCATGACAAGAGGATCCCGCGGAAAGTGGGTGAGCACGAAGACCGGCACATGGTAGGGCGGATTGTCTCCCCACCAGCCTTTCCAGGTGTCATCGGGCCAAGGTCCACGGATCGGCCCGAACATGTTTCGGCCCATGATCCACGCCCCGATATCTTCGAAGCTGCGCGTCACAAACGTGTCGTCGGTATCCGTGGTCCCGCCATCTTCACCAGACATGTTGCGGAAGGTTCGGGTGCCGAGCATCCATGTGAGCAAGGCTTCCCCGCCGATGCCCAGCGGCTCTTTCAGGTCCTGGTCGGGACCGGCGCCGAAGCCGTCGATAGACAGGGTGAATGCGTTGACACGAAGCTTGGACATGAGTACCTCCCTAAACCGGTTTTGAAATGCAATCAGTTGTTTTTAGCTGGACTGATTGCGTTTTGCAAGCGGTACATCGCCGCCGAGCGGTGGGCGGCTCGTTGGGCCAGCCGCACCAGGACCACCGCCAAAAAAGGCGGTTGCAGCTGCAGTTACTTGCGCCGGGATGCCTCGAGGATGCGCTCGACAGCTAGGCGTAGCGGCGACAGACTATCTGTCACTACGGTCCAGACGATAGCGTCGGAAGTCTTGTGGTATTCGTGACGCAAAACATTGCCAATTCCACGGATCTGTTTCCAGGGAATTTTCTGGAGCAAGAGCGAGCAAATCGTCCGGGATGTGCCGGGTGGCTTCAGAAATGATCTCGATGCCGCGCTCCACGCCATGACGAAGCAGCCAGTCGTCACGAAAGTCATCCAGGGTCTTGCCGGCGGTGGCAGTGCTGATGCCATCCAATGCCGCTATGATCTCGGCTAGGATAGGCTCGATCCGGCGGACTGCCATCAGAATACGCGCACGGCCGATTGTTCGATCTCGGCCTTCAACATAGGATGAAGGCTGTCACGCGTGGTGATGTCGATTTCCGTTGACATCTTCTCTTCCAGAAATTGCTTGATCTCGACCAGGTCGATCAGAGAAAAGCGCCGCGCCGGATCATAGTCGATGAACAGATCAAGATCGCTGTCCGGCTGCGCATCGTCCCGCGCCGTCGACCCGAACAGATACAGCGAAGTCGCGCCCATGCCTTTGATGGCATCTGCGTTTCTCCGCAACCGTTCGATGACCTCATTCCTGCTCATAAATCCATTCTAGCGGATTGCAGCAAAATCCCAAAGCGATGCGGGTGCCTACCCCTTAAGCATCGCCGCCACCTCGGGCGCAAAGTAGGTGAGGATGCCGTCGCAGCCGGCGCGCTTGAAGGCGAGCAGCGATTCCAGCATCGCCTTGTCGCCGTCGATCCAGCCATTGGCGGCGGCCGCCTTGATCATCGAATATTCGCCCGACACCTGATAGGCGAAGGTCGGCATGCGGAATTCGTCCTTCAGCCTGCGGATGATGTCGAGATAGGGCAGGCCGGGCTTGACCATCAGCATGTCGGCGCCCTCGGCGAGGTCCTGCTCGGCCTCTCGCACCGCCTCGTCGAAATTGGCATGGTCGAGATAGTAGGTCTTCTTGTCGCCCTTGAGCAGGCCGGCGGTGCCGACCGCCTCGCGATAGGGTCCGTAGAAGGCGGAGGCGAATTTCGTCGCGTAGGACATGATCGCCACATCCTGAAAACCATTGGCGTCGAGCGCATCGCGGATGGCGCCGATGCGGCCATCCATCATATCGGACGGGGCAATGATGTCGGCGCCGGCCGAAGCCTGGATGACGGCAGCCGCGGCGACCTGCTCCACGGTCTGGTCGTTGACGATGATGCCGTCGCGCAAGATGCCGTCATGGCCGTGCGAGGTGAAGGGATCAAGTGCTGCGTCGGTGATGATGCCGATCTCGGGCACCGCGTGCTTGATGGCGCGCGTGGCGCGGTTGATGACGTTTTCCGGATCGAGGATGTGCGAGCCGGTCTGGTCGCGCAGGCCGAGCTCGACATTGGGGAAGGTGGCGATCGCCGGAATGCCGAGCTTTGCCGCGCGCTCGGCCTCCTTGACGGCAAGGTCAAGCGACAGGCGGAAGACGCCGGGCATGGCGGCGATCGGCTCGCGGATGTTTTTCCCGTCGACGACGAAGATCGGCCAGATCAGGTCGTCGACGGAGAGCCGGTTCTCCTGGACGAGGCGGCGCGACCAATCGGCCTTGCGCATGCGGCGCAAACGGCGGCTGCCGGTGATCTCGTCGACGCTGCGCGCGCCGGCAGGCTTTGCTGGGGTAAATTTGTTCATCGCCAAAACTCCGGATCGGGCGGCTTTTACCACGAGCCTCCGCCGCTGACCAATGCGACACGATTGTGCCAGCGTCGTAAGGGAGGGGTATGCCGAGTTTCAGGTCAGGCCGAGCCGGAGTCGAAGACGGGCGCGAAGCGACCAAACAGGTGTGTTCCGAACCTGAAACTCGGCATACCTATGGCTGACCGTTGCCGGACAGGACCTGCGCCGCGCCCCGCATGGCGACGCGGAACGCCTCGTCGAAGCTGACGCCGCGCACCTGCCAGCTGTAGGTCCTGCCGCCCGTGGCCAGCCGCCAGTCGGCGATCCAGCCCAATTCCTTGTGGCTCCAGACGATCCTGCCGGCAAGTGCCTGGTCGGCGCCGGCCTGTTTGGCGGCCTTGTCCAGAGCCGCGATATCCACCTCGTGCAGCGCCTTGTCGTCCAGCCCGGATTCGGAGAGCAGCGACGCCTTGGGGAATGCGATCCGCATCGCCAGGGGGTCGGCAGCATTCACGAACGATTCGCGCATCGGTTCGCCGCGCTTATCGTCGGCGGCCAGCGCGAAATGCCTGGCGCCTCGCTCCGTTGCCAGAAAGATCGCCAGCCGCGGCCGCTCGGCGAGCCACGGCTTGCTGCCGAGCGAGGCCAGTACCGGGTCGATCACACCAGGCCTGTAGAGACAGGTCAGATCGTGCGGCCGGTCGTGCGTGCCTTGCTCGTCGTGGATCGGAATGCCTTCCATCCGGTCGCGATAGCGGAATTCGGCAACGAAGCTGCCAGCCTTGTCGCGCAGCGCCGCCATTTCAGGCTTTTTCGGCAGCCGCTGATCGCCGGAGACCCTGACCAGAACCGCATCCAGACAGGACTTGAAGCCGATCCGGCGGTTTTCTTCGCCCTGGCCGGTGACGATGGTCTTCGCGCGATAGAGGTCGTCCCCGGCCAATGCGGGACGAGCGGCCGCGCATACAATCAGGCCGATCGCCACCAGGGCAAGCCGCGAAAATCCAAGCATGGCTCGACGTCCGGTTTGAAAGCCCGTCATCAAGATGGTCCGTTTTAGCATCGGCTGCCGGCGGTGGCCAAGGCGGCAGGATTGCGCCCCGCCATTGACGCGCCCATGCGCCACGCTTTAGCACTTCAGTCCCGGCGGCGCGGGGGAGGGATTCTTAGGCGATGGATTTTGGCGGCGGCAACGAGATCCGCTTCGAACGATCGGGCAGGGCCGGCGTTGTCACGCTGACGCGGCCGCAGGCGCTCAATGCCGTCACCCACCGCATGGTCAACGCGCTCGACAAGGCGCTGCGCGCCTGGGAGCGGGACGACGGCATCGATGTTGTCGTCGTCAAGGCCGAGGGCAGGGCGTTTTCGGCCGGCGGCGACATCCTCCACATCTACGAGGCTGGCCGGGCCGGAAAGCCGCCGGTCGATTTCTTCGCCGACGAATACCGGCTGAACGCCCGCATCGCGCGGTTCGGGAAACCCTATGTCGCGCTGATCGACGGTATCGTCATGGGCGGCGGCGTCGGCATCTCGTTCCACGGCTCGCATCGGGTACTGACCGAGAACGCCCAGTTCGCGATGCCGGAAGTCGGCATCGGCTTCTTCCCGGATGTCGGCGCCAGCCATCTCCTGCCGAACCTTGGCGGCAGCTTCGGCATGTATCTGGCCCTGACCGGAAACCGCATCCGCTATGGCGATGCTTTGTGGTCTGGCCTGGCGACGCATACGATCAAGGCGCAGGACCAGGCCGGTTTTCTCGATAGGCTGGTCGCGACCGGCGACCCGGAACCGGCGCTGCGCGGCTTTTCCGTCCCGGCCCGGCGCGAGACGGACAGTCCGACGCTGGAAGCGATCGCCCGCCATTTCGCGCAACTGTCGCTGGGTGACGTCATCGGCAGCCTGGAGCGCGCCGCACCCGCCGATGCGTTCGCGGCAAAGACGCTGGCGACGATCCGCACCCGCTCGCCGACCAGCCTGCACGTCGCCTGGCGCGAGATCAGCGCCGGACTGACGCTGTCGATGGACGAGTGCATGCGGATGGAGTTCCGCATCCTCAACCGCATGCTTGCCGGCCACGATTTCTACGAAGGCATCCGCGCCGCCATCATCGACAAGGGCTCGACGCCGCAATGGCGGCCGGCAGGCATCGACGACGTCAGCGCTGCCGACGTCGATGCCTATTTCGCTCCGCTCGGCGAACGGGAACTCGAACTGTGAGCGACGTCACGTCGAGACGCGTCGTGCTCCAGCCCTCGACGGCCGAGGTCATCTTCGCCTGGTTCCAGCGCGTCATATCGGGCTACTGCCTGTTGTTCGGGATTTTGTACTGGATCCGGCTGATCGGCTTCTATCCCGGTTCGTTGTGGCGCTTCGACCTGATGCCGGTGCATTGGCAGGTGGCGGCGGTGACGCTCGCCGTCTTCTTCCCCTTCGCCGCCGCCGGCCTGTGGATGCTGGCCTCCTGGGGGCCGGTGATCTGGTTCATCTGCGCGGCGACCGAGACCGTCATGTATGCCGGCTTTCCCGAGCTCTTCGGCCACCGGCCGCTTATCCTCGCCTCGCATGCGGCGGTGGCGCTGCTCTACATCGTCTTTCGCGTGGTGATCTGGATGCAGAAGCGCCAGAGCCGACAATAGAGCATCGGACCGATGCTCAACAAGAATGGCGCCCGCGCGTCCTGTCGTACGCGCAAAGGACGCTCTAACTTCTATCGGCTTCCGCCCGGAATCATTGGCTAAATCTTTAGGTTAATCATCCTTGTTCGGGTGACCCTTCGTTAAGCCTCTTTCGAAACCTATTACCGGTAAGCTCTTGTTAGCCCTAGCGTTTAAGTCGAATTTTATGAGTATTCGATAGTGTCGCGATCAAGGTGAAAAACAAAAAATCACCAGGCGACAAACGAGAGGCAAAGACAATGATCAATTCCCGTCCGGCGGCGAAGACCGCCAACGTATCCGATGACCGTCGCGAGGCGATCCGTTCGCTGTACATGGAGTCACTGCAACTGGTGGAGCGCCTGCACCGCCGCCTGCTTGACGTGATCAAGGACGAATTCGACCGCAACGGCCGTTCCGACATCAACGCCATCCAGGCGCTGCTGCTCTTCAACATCGGCAATTCGGAGCTGACCGCCGGCGAGCTGCGCTCGCGCGGCTACTATCTCGGCTCGAACGTCTCCTACAATCTGAAGAAGCTGGTCGATCTCGGCTTCATCAACCACCAGCGCTCGCGCATCGACCGCCGCTCGGTGCGGATCTCGCTGACGCCAAAGGGCAGTGAGGTGGCGGAAGTCGTCGCCGGCCTATACGAGCGCCATGTCGGCTCGATCGAGCAGGTCGGCGGCATCAACACGGAAGAATTCAAGCAGATGAATCGCGCCCTGCAGCGCCTCGACCGCTTCTGGAACGACACCATCGCTTACCGGATGTAACGCATCCGCAGCATGTAGGGGAAACCGCGCCGAAGAAGCGCGGTCGGGAGCGACCTAAAGACCGGTGCCGAAAAGCACCGGTCTTTCCGTTTCGTCACGCCAGACGATCCAAATCGCGGTCAGGGTCACGTTGCCGCCATATTCCCGGTGAAAGCGAGAATGCGGGTGATGTTGCGGCGAGAGCCAACCGTCTCCCTGCCAACCGTCTCTCTGAACGCGCATGGCGCCCGGCGCGTTCTCACACAGCAGCAACAGGGGGCCATGGTTGGCTAATTGTTAACGACGCCAACCCTAGAGTACGGGCGGGATCGCCCGGTGAAAAAACTGTTACAGGAATGTCTGGAGCGTAAATGAGAACCAGTCGCCGTTTCTTCCTTTCTGGAGCCTCCGCGTTGGCCGCGACGATGATTGCCGGCGGCGCCAGCGCGCAGGACGTGATCGCGGATATCCTGAAATCCTCCGGCCGCGGCAACTGGGACGACCAGTTCGACGCCCGGGCCAGCCAGGGCGGCAAGGTGGCCTCGACGCTGCCGATCGTCAGCCTGCAGACCGTTGCGTTCACCGAGCAGGCGATCGCGCAGTATCAGAATATTGTCGCGCAGGGCGGCTGGCAGCCGGTCCCGGACACCAAGAAATTGCAGCTCGGCGTCATCGATCCCGATGTGGTGCCATTGCGCAGGCGCTTGATGATTTCGGGCGACCTGGCGCAGAGCGCCGGCCTGTCAGAGGCCTTCGATTCCTACGTCGATGCGGCGGTCAAGCGCTTCCAGGCGCGCCATGGCCTGCCTTCCGACGGGACACTGGGCCAATATTCGTATGCGGCGATGAATGTTTCGGCGCAGGTCCGGCTTGGCCAGCTGCAGACCAATCTGCAGCGGCTGCACGAGCGCGCCGGCACGCTGGGCAACCGTTATGTATTGGTCGACATTCCGGGTGCCCAGATCGAAGCGGTCGAGAACGACCGCGTCGTGCTGCGCCACACCGCCGTTGTCGGCAAAATCGACCGCCAGACTCCGATCGTCGATTCCAAGATCAACGAGATCATCGTCAATCCCTACTGGAACGCGCCGGTCTCGATCGTGCGCAAGGACATCATTCCGCTGATGCGGAAGGACCCCAACTATCTCAAGGACAGCAACATCCGTCTGTTCGCACCGGACGGCAGCGAGGTCGATCCGCTGACCGTCGACTGGTCGACCGACGACGCGGAGAAATACCGGTTTCGCCAGGATCCGGGCGCCGGCAATGCGATGGCCTCGGTCAAGATCAATTTCCCGAGCCCGGACGGCGTCTACATGCACGACACGCCGCAGCAGAGCCTGTTCGGCAAGATGATGCGCTTCGATTCCTCGGGCTGCGTGCGCGTCCAGAACGTACGCGACCTCGTCACCTGGATCCTGCGCGACACGCCGGGCTGGAGCCGCCAGTATTTCGAGGCAGCGATCAAGAGCGGCGAGAACATCCCGGTGCAGGTCACCAACCCGGTGCCGGTCTTTTTCCTCTACATCTCGGCCTGGTCGACGGGGCCTGGCGTCGTGCAGTTCCGCGACGACATCTACGGGCTCGACGGAGCCAACGAGCTGCAGATCACCTCCGCGCTCTAAGCGACTGATTTTTTTACTGAAAGGGCCGCCGGTGAGGGCGGCCTTTTTGCATCCGGCTGGGGGGCGCGCTTTGCGCCGGGTCCGGAAAGCGCCGTTCGGTACAGGCCCATGCAAGTCGCCATCTTCATCCTGATCGTGCTCGTCTTCGTCGCCGTTTCCGGCGCGCTGGTCCGGCTGGTGCGGGTGCCGTTGCCGGTGCTGCAGATTGCCATAGGTGCCGCACTCGCCTGGCCGATGCGCGGCATCCATGTCGAGATCGACCCCGAGCTTTTCCTGCTGGTGTTCATTCCGCCGCTGCTGTTCAGCGATGCCTATGGCGCGCCGAAGCGCGAACTGGTGGCGCTGCGCGGGCCGATACTGGACCTTGCCATCGGGCTGGTCTTCTTCACCATCGTCGGCTTCGGCTACGCCTTGCACTGGCTGGTGCCGAGCGTTCCGCTCGTCGTCGCTTTCGCGCTCGCCGCGGTGCTGTCGCCGACCGACGCAGTGGCCGTGTCCTCGATCGTCGACAAGAATGTGGTTCCGGCACGGCTGATGCACATTCTGGAAGGCGAGTCGCTGCTCAACGATGCGTCGGGACTGGTCATGTTCCGTTTCGCGGTGGCGGCGGTGTTGACCGGCAGTTTTTCCTTCGCCGCGGTATCTCTGACTTTCCTCTACGCCGTGGCAGTCGGCATCCTGGCCGGCGTGGTGGCATTGTTCGTTGCCGCCAAGGCGCTGCAATTGCTGAACCGCATCGGCGGCGTGCCAGCCGAGGCGCAGGTGCTGATCATGATCCTGCTGCCCTTCGACGCCGAGCATGTCGGGGCTTCGGGTATCCTGGCTGCGGTCACTGCCGGCGTGCTGACCGGCGGTTCCGGAATATTCCGCTTCCTCGGCGTTTCGGCGCGTATCCAGACGATGTCGCTGTGGACGACGCTGTCTTTCGTTTTCAACGGCGCGCTCTTCATCCTGCTCGGCCTGCAGTTCCCCGACATCATTGGCAACGTGCCGCCCGAGCTCAGCGGCCGCTATCCGGTCATCCAGCCGATCCTGACGGTGTTGGCGCTGACGCTGTGCCTGATCGCGCTGCGCTTTGTCTGGATCTGGATTGGCGACACTACGGCCCGCGTCGTGGCGCGATTGCGCAAGCGCAAGGCCGAGCCGTTCGGACTGCGTATTCTCCTCGCCGGCTCGGTGGCCGGCGTGCGTGGCGCGATAACGCTGGCCGGCATCCTGTCGCTGCCGCTCGCCATGCCGGACGGCTCGCCCTTTCCGGCGCGAGACGTGGCGATCTTCCTGGCCGCCGGCGTCATCATCTGCTCACTGGCCATCGCCAGCCTCACGCTGCCCTGGATTGCGCGCGGGCTGGTTGACCCGGGCGAGGATGCCGGCGCTGCCGAGGAACGCCTGGCGCGTGTCGGCGCGGCCAAGGCCGCCATCGACCGCATCGAGAGCATCGCCGGTGCGGAAGACGGGGACGAAGGTGAGGTGCCCGGCGCCCGGCTCGCCGCGGCCGACAGCATTGTCGCCGGTTACCGCCGCCGCATCGCCGCCTCCGACGAGGCTGATTAAGCGCGCACTGAAGCCCGTGAAGCCGGACGGCTGGAGCTCGAAATGAGGCTCGCCGGCATCGAGGCCGAGCGCAAGGCGGTGCGCGCCATGTTTCGCAGCCGTGAGATCAACGATCACACCATGCAGGCGCTGCTTACTGAGATTACGCTTACGGAAGCTTTGCTGAAGGGCCGTCAGGCGAGGAAATAGCCAGCTCTTCGCCTTGCTGCCGCAATCCGGCCAGCAAATTTCGCGCTGCAAACGTGGCGGGGCGAAAGCAACTGTGTTAATGGCGCGGCAGGCCCCCCGGACGACAAGGATCTCAAGCATGGCAACAGCAGCGGCAGTGTCGAACAAATTCGAATCCTTCTTCGAAACCACGCTTGCCGATGCGGATCCGGAGATTTTCGGCGCGATCCGCAACGAACTCGGCCGCCAGCGCCACGAGATCGAGCTTATCGCATCGGAAAACATCGTCTCCCGCGCCGTTCTGGAAGCGCAAGGGTCGATCATGACCAACAAATATGCCGAGGGCTATCCAGGCAAGCGCTACTATGGCGGCTGCCAGTTCGTCGACGTGGCCGAGGACCTGGCCATCGAGCGTGCGAAAAAGCTGTTCAGCTGTAACTTCGCCAACGTTCAGCCGAATTCCGGCAGCCAGATGAACCAGGCGGTGTTCCTGGCGCTGCTGCAGCCCGGCGACACCTTCATGGGTCTCGACCTCAATTCCGGTGGCCACCTGACGCACGGTTCGCCGGTCAATATGAGCGGCAAATGGTTCAAGGTCGTTTCCTACGGCGTGCGCAGGGACGATCATCTGCTCGACATGGATGCGATCGAGAAGACCGCCCAAGAGACCAGGCCGAAGCTGATCCTGGCCGGCGGCACCGCCTATTCGCGCGTCTGGGACTGGAAGCGTTTTCGCGAGATCGCCGACTCGATCGGCGCCTATTTGATGGTCGACATGGCCCATATCGCCGGCCTGGTCGCCGGTGGCGTGCATCCGTCGCCGCTGCCATATGCCCATGTGGTTACCACCACCACGCACAAGTCGCTGCGCGGCCCGCGTGGCGGCATGATCCTGTGCAACGACGAGGAGATCGCCAAGAAGATGAACTCGGCGGTGTTTCCGGGCCTGCAGGGCGGGCCGCTGATGCATGTCATCGCCGCCAAGGCGGTGGCCTTCGGCGAAGCGCTGAAGCCGAGCTTCAAGGTCTATGCCGAGGGCGTTGCCGCCAATGCCAAGGCGCTGGCCTCCAGCCTGCAGGAAACCGGTCTCGACATCGTCTCCGGCGGCACCGACAACCATCTGATGCTGGTCGACCTGCGCCCCAAGAACGCCACCGGCAAGCGCGCCGAGGCAGCGCTTGGCCGCGCCAACATCACCTGCAACAAGAACGGCATTCCTTTCGATCCCGAAAAGCCGTTCGTCACCTCGGGTGTGCGGCTCGGCACGCCGGCCGGCACCACGCGCGGCTTCGGCCAGGCCGAGTTCCGCGAGATCGGCAAGCTGATCGCCGAGGTGCTGGACGGGCTCAAGGCCGCGAATTCCGACGAAGGCAATGCAGCCGTCGAGGCCGCGGTGAAGGCGAAGGTGGCGGCGTTGACGGATCGTTTTCCGCTCTATCCCTATCTCGGTTGAGCTTACGCAAAGTGTCATCCGTTATCGGCCGCACGAGAAGCACTGTTGCAGTGGGGACCGAGTCCGGACAGGAGGCTTGACGATGATGCAGATTTTCCGTGTCGCTGGGTTTTGCGCGCTTGGCGTAGTGGCGACATTGACCGCCTTGCCGTTGTCCGCCGCCTTGGCACAGTCTGCGCCCACCCCAGCCGCACCGAAGACCGAAACCTTCGGCATGTGGTCCACCACTGTGGACGAGATCGATACCGGCGAGGATCTGCGCAAGACCTGCGTCGCCTCGACCGCCTTTCTCGACGCGAGCGGTACCAGCGGCACTCTCACGCTCGCCATCTCGAACGGCGATGCACTGCCGCCCAGTGGCTATCCGACGCTTGTCATCGCCATGAAGAACAAGGACTTGCCGACTGGCGAGAATATTTCGGCGGTGTTCGGCGACAGCAACGGCAAGGTCAAGGCGACGGTCAATGCCATGGCCGGTGCCGGCGGAAAATGGATGTTGAACAACAAGCCCGAGATCAGCCTGGCGCTGCTGCGTGCCATGCGCCGCGCCAGCGCACTCGATGTCACGTTCGCCGACACAGCGGTCGCGACCGTATCGATGGACGGCTTCACCAAGGCCTATCGCAGCCTCGGCGTGTCATGTGGGTTCCCGACTGGTGACGTCGCTCCGTAATCGGCCGGTGTTGCCGTCTCGTATGATGCTGGCAATTTTTCTCGCGCCTCGCTATCTCTGAGGCGCGAGAGACCACCCCGGTGCTTTGCCATCCCGGCAAAAACCTCTAAGCCTTTCGCTCCACGAGAATCGCGAACATAAGGCTGTCCATGCGCTGTCCCTACTGCCAGTCCGAAGATACGCAGGTGAAGGATTCGCGCCCCGCCGAAGATGGCGCGGCGATCCGCAGGCGGCGCGTCTGCCCCGATTGCGGCGGCCGCTTCACCACCTTCGAACGCGTGCAGTTGCGCGACCTCGTGGTGGTGAAGAAGTCCGGGCGCAAGGTGCCGTTCGACCGCGACAAGCTGCTGCGCTCGGTCGAGATCGCCGTGCGCAAGCGCAATGTCGATCCCGAGCGTATCGACCGCGCGGTGACCGGCATCGTGCGCCAGCTCGAAAGCTCGGGCGAGACCGAAGTCGCCTCGGGCGAGGTCGGCCGCCTGGTGATGGAGGCGCTGAAATCGCTCGACGACGTCGCTTATGTCCGCTTCGCCTCGGTCTATCGCAATTTCCGCGAGGCCAAGGATTTCCACGACGTGCTGGGCGAACTGAAGGGTGACGAGCTCAAGGAAGAGGACGCCGGCTGAGCATGGCAAGGCGCAGCCAAGCCGAACAAGAAGTTCTTGATCGCCGCTTCATGGCGGCAGCACTCAGGCTGTCGCGGAAAAATGCCGGGCGGACCTCGACCAACCCGTCCGTCGGCACACTGATCGTGCGCGACGACGGCACCGGGCCGATGATCGTCGGCACCGGTGTCACCGCTGTCGGCGGCCGGCCGCATGCCGAGACCGAGGCGCTGGCCGAGGCCGGCGAGCTCGCACGCGGCGCCACCGCCTATGTCACACTGGAGCCCTGCGCCCACCATGGCCGCACGCCACCTTGCGCCACTGCACTGCTCAATGCCGGCGTCGCGCGGGTAGTTGGGGCTGCGAGCGACCCCGATCCACGCGTGTCCGGCAACGGCTATGCGATCCTGCATGCCGCCGGTGTCGAAGTGGTCGAAAAGGTGCTGCTGGCAGAAGCCGCCGAGCAGATGGCCGGCTATCTCATTCGATCTCTGAAAAAGCGTCCGGAAGTGATCCTGAAACTTGCACTTTCCAGCGATGGCAAGATCGGCATGGAAGGCGAGGGGCAGGTCTCGATCACCGGCGACGTCGCCCGGCGCGAAGTCTATATGATGCGGGCCGAAGCCGACGGCATATTGATCGGCATCGGCACGGCGCTGGAGGACGATCCGGCGCTGACGGTGCGGTTGCCGGGGCTGGAAAACCGTTCGCCGGCGCGCATCGTGCTCGACCGCCAGATCAGGCTGCCGGAAACGTCGAAACTGGTCGCCGGCGTCGAGCGGGTTCCGCTCTATGTCGCCGCCTGCGCCGAAGCCGACCCGTACCGGCGGGCCGCGCTCGAACGCGCCGGCGTGCGCTTCATCGGCACCGAGACGTATGAGGGCGATATTGCGCTGCCGGAACTGCTCGAGGATCTGGCGGCGCTCGGCATGGCCAGCGTGCTGGTCGAGGGTGGCGCCAAGGTGGCCAAAGCCTTCCTCGCCGAAGGGCTGGTCGACCGCATCGTGCTATTCCAGGGGCAGAAGCCGATCGGCAAGAGCGGCATTGCATCGCCCATCGACGCCGACCATATCCCGGCAGGATTTCGCAAATTGCGCGACATGCGTTTCGGCGAAGACAGCTACGCCGAGTGGATAAGGGACATCTGATGTTTACCGGGATTGTCACCGATGTCGGCACCGTCGCTGCCGTGAAGCCGCTGAGAGAGGGCGTCGGCCTGCGCATCGACACCGCCTATGACCCGCAGACCATCGCCATCGGTGCTTCGATTTCTTGTGGCGGCGTCTGCCTGACGGTCACGGCGCTGCCGGAAAGCGGCGCCAATGCGCGCTGGTTCGAAGTCGAGGCCTGGGAAGAAGCGCTTAGGCTGACCACAGCGATGGGCTGGAAATCCGGCACGAGGATCAATCTGGAGCGGGCGCTGAAGATCGGCGACGAACTCGGTGGGCACATCGTTTCAGGCCATGTCGACGGCATGGCCGAGATCGTGTGGCGCAAGGAGGAAGGCGACGCTGTGCGCTTCACGCTGGATGCGCCGCGTGATCTGGCCAAATTCATCGCACCCAAGGGCTCGGTCGCGCTCGACGGCACTTCGCTCACCGTCAACAAGGTCGAAGGCACCCGCTTCGACGTGCTGCTGATCCATCACTCGCTGACGGTGACCACCTGGGGCGAACGCCAGGTCGGCGACCGGGTCAATCTCGAGATCGACACCATGGCTCGCTATGCGGCGCGCTTGGCCGAGGCCGCGAAAGAGGGGCTTTGAGGCAACAGCCTTGAAGTTTCCGGCCATTGGCCGTACATTGTCGGCTGGAGAATGACGATGACAGCACATGCACACCCACCTCGCGGCCGTGTCCGTGGCGAGCGTTTGGAGACGCGCGTTACGGCCGACCAGAAAAGCCTAATTGAACATGCTGCGGCCCTGCAGGGCCGGACGGTGACGGATTTCGTGCTGACCAGTGTGCAAGAAGCCGCCCGCAGGACCATCGAGGAGCATCAGCGTCTCGATTTGTCTGTCCGCGACAGCCGGGCCTTCGTCGATGCCCTAATCAATCCGCAGCCGGTAAACGATCGTTTGCGCGATACCGTGCGTCGGTATCGTCAGGCCACCGGCACCTGACGAGTGAGCGCCTCCAACGAGGATTCTCTTCGGGTTGAGGTGCTTGGCCCACATCACGAAAGGACTTCGTTCGAGAGCGACGTAGAGCCGCTCGATCGATATTTCCGAATGCAGGCTGGACAGGACGCGCGCAAGAACATCGCGGCACCGTTTGTTCTTGTCCTGCCGGACGGAGCCATCGCCGGCTACTACACGTTGTCGGCGACTGCCGTGGATATTGGCGAGTGGCCCGCCCAGACCATCCGCAAGCTTCCTCGCTACCCCCTCATTCCAGCGACGCTGCTTGGTCGTCTCGCCGTTGATCGGCGATATCGGGGGCAAGGCCATGGTCGCTATCTCTTGGCCGATGCACTGTCCCGGTGCGTCAGAAGCGAGATTGCCTCGTTCGCTGTTATAGTCGACGCCAAAGGCGAAGACGCACGCCGCTTCTATCAACGCGAGAGCTTTCTGCCGTTCCCAGATCAGCCAATGAAGCTGTTCCGGCCGATGGCTGATATCGCTGAGCTGTTCAAATGAGGAAGGGACTTTGATGGAAAGCAGGGATTCCAAAGAGGAAGAGCGGCTGACGCGCGAAGCCTTGGCCGACGTGGATGACGGCCGTGTGGTGGATCACGAGGCCGTTCTTGTGTGGGCTGAAAGCATCGGTGCTGGCTGCCCCCACTCCGCACCTCGCCCAAAGATGCGATAAGCCTGGCTCGTCTCCACCAATCTTCTGCTTGCGATCAAACCGGCTTCGGCCTAAGTCACCGGCGATCCCGGAGACATCTATGGCTGGCACATCCCAACACGGCAAAGCGTTCATTCGCCCGAAGAAGAAGGCCCACCTTCTTGTCATCGAGGCACGCTTCCATGACGACCTTGCCGACGCGCTGCTCGAAGGTGCGACAAGCGCGCTCGACGAAGCGGGCGCGACATACGATGTCGTCACCGTTCCGGGCTCACTCGAAATTCCCGCGGTGATTTCCTTCGCGCTCGACGGCGCCGCCGAAGGCGGGCCGAGCTATGATGGTTTTGTCGCCCTCGGCACCGTCGTGCGCGGTGACACCTATCATTTCGACATCGTCGCCAATGAATCCAGCCGTGCCCTGATGGACCTGTCCGTGCAGGAAGCGGTTTGCATCGGCAACGGCATCCTGACCACCGAAAATGACGAGCAGGCCTGGACGCGGGCCAGGCGTTCGGAAGGCGACAAGGGCGGCTTTGCCGCGCGTGCGGCGCTGACCATGATTGCCCTCAAGCAACAGTTGGGGGAGCGATCGTGAGCGAACCCGCATCACCCGGCCAGCCCGCGGTACGCCACGCCAACAAGCGCGGTGCTGCCCGTCTGGCCGCCGTGCAGGCGCTCTACCAGATGGATGTGGCCGGCAGCGGCGTCTTCGAGATCACCGCCGAATACGAGGCGTTCAGGCTCGGCAAGGAAGTCGACGGCGCGCTCTATCGCGAGGCCGACGCGCAATGGTTCCGCGCCATCCTGGCCGGCGTCGTCGAGAACCAGAAAACCATTGATCCGATCATCCGCCAGGCGCTGACCGAGGACTGGCCGCTGTCCAGGCTCGATTCGACGCTGCGCGCCATATTGCGCGCCGGCGTCTACGAACTGATGAAGCGAGAGGACGTGCCGGTGGCTGTCATCGTTTCGGAATATATCGACATCGCCAAGGCGTTTTACGAAGAAGACGAGCCGAAGCTGGTCAACGCGGTGCTCGATCGCGTGTCGCGCCGGGTGCGCGGCGAGGGGCGTGGCAAGGACGCTTCATGACGGCCGTCGCTATCGCCGACGCTAGCAGGGAAGCGCGCCGCACGGCGCTCATCCTTGCCGCTTCGCAGGCCATCATCGGCTCGGCCGCACCCATCGCCATTTCCGTGGGTGGGTTGGCCGGGCACTATCTGCTCGACTCCGACAAGTCGCTGGCGACGGCGCCGATCACCGGCTTCAACGTCGGCGTGGCGCTCGGCGCCCTGCCGGCCGCAGCCATCATCCGCCGGCTCGGCCAGCGCGACGGCTTCATGACCGGCACGATCGTCACCGCGCTCGGTGGTCTGGTCGCCACGCTGGCGCTGTTTTACGCCAGCTTCTGGCTGTTTGCCTTCGGCCTGCTGGTGATCGGCATCGGCGGTGCCTTCGTCCAGCAATTCCGCTTCGCGGCCGCCGACAACGCGCCGTCTGAATTCAAGGCCCGCGCCATCTCCTTTGTGCTGGCCGGCGGCATCGTCACCGCCATCCTTGGGCCGCAGATCGTCATCTTCACCCGCGAATTGTTTGCGCCGGTGATGTTTGCCGGCTCGTTCGCGTCAATCCTGGTGCTGGCGGCGGTCGGCGCCGCCATCCTGTCGTTGCTGCGCATCCCTGCCAAGGCGACGGGCAAAGCGGAAATCGCCGACAGCGACGCGCGGCCGCTCTCCGAGATCGTCACCAGGCCGCGTTTTGTGGCGGCGCTGTTTTGTGCCGTCGGTAGCTACGCGCTGATGAGCTTCGTCATGACCGGCGCACCGCTCGCCATGGTCGGCTGCGGCCTTTCGACGGACGACGCCACGCTTGGTATTTCCTGGCATGTCATGGCGATGTTCGCGCCGAGTTTCTTCACCGGCTCGCTGATCTATCGCTTCGGCGCCGAACGGATCGTCGCAACGGGACTTGTGCTGCTCATCGGCTGCGCCGTGGTGGCGCTGTCGGGCCTGGCACTGTGGCAGTTCTGGACGGCGCTGATCCTGCTCGGCCTCGGCTGGAATTTCGGTTTCATCGGCGCCACCGCCATGGTCGCCGACAGCTACCGGCCATCCGAAAAGGGCAAGGTCCAGGGTTTTCACGATTTCGTCCTGTTCGGCTCCGTCGCCTTCGCCTCGCTGATGTCGGGCGCGGTCTACAACGCCTGGGGCTGGGAGATGCTGAACTGGATCATCTTCCCGGTGACGGTGCTGTGCTTCGTGGCGCTGGGCGTGCTGAAGATGACGGGCGCCCGGCCGACCAGCGCATGACCCCGAACCGAAGGTTCGGAAAGGATCATGCGCAAAATCAAAGTGCTACAGCGTCCTTTGCGCGTCCAAACGGACGCGCGGCGCTGTAATGCATGTCGCGCAAAAGTGTGCAGCGGTTTTGTGATAACGACATGCGTAAAAACAACAACCTAAAGCGCGTCGCATGAGGCCGGCCAAACGCGACGCGCGATTGCACGCTCCTTGCCGGAAATGGACTTCAAACAGCGATTTCCATGACCCGGCCGGGTTCTGAAGTGAAAGATAGCGGCTCTACCGAGAGACAGCCTTCGATCGCTTCACGCAAGTTCTCGACAAGTTCGTCCAAGGTTTCACCCTGGGTCGCGCAGCCGGGAATTGCCGGCACTTCGGCCCAGTAGCCACCTTCTTCGGCTTCGTGAATGATCGCCTTGAACTTCATGAGTCATCTCCAATTCCACCCTGAGGATAGGCTGCCCGCCGGTATTTGCAAAGCTGCATGAGCGCTGATCTGCAAGTTCTTCCTGTCTGATCAGGCTCGCGACGGGTGTGGCAGTCCAACATCTGGAACGGCCAGCAGAAGGCTTTCATGTTCTGCATGACCATGCTGGCTGTGCTGATCTTCGTCGTCAAGCTGACTGCGACCTGCGCAAAGGCTGACGACCGCCAGCCGATTTCAATCGATCTAATTGGGTGGCGGCGCTGGCGAGCGTGTTGCCGCCCATTGCTTTTGGGCGAAAGGCGGGGCTTTTGGGCGAAAGCCGGGCAAAAACCGAACAATATCTTGACGTTCGCAACCCTGTTTCGCATAAGCCGGTGCGAAGGGAGCGGATTCCGCGCGCGGAATCCGCTCCCCTGTCTCAACGGCCCAGGGAGGGGTTCTTTTGGGTCATCAAGCGAGGAAAATCCGGCAATGACCATAATTTCAGCTGTCATCGCCTGCGGTCTGCTTTCAGTCCTTTACGCCATCTGGGCGACACGTTCGGTCCTCGCGGCCGATCAGGGCAATGCACGCATGCAGGAAATTTCCGCGGCCATCCGCGAAGGCGCGCAGGCCTATCTGGCACGCCAGTACACCACCATCGCCATCGTCGGTGTCGTGGTCCTGCTGCTCGCCTGGTGGCTGCTTTCGATCACCGCCGCCATCGGCTTCCTGATCGGCGCCGTTCTGTCGGGCGCTGCCGGCTTCATCGGCATGCACGTCTCGGTGCGCGCCAATGTCCGCACCGCGCAGGCGGCTTCCAACAGCCTCGCTGCCGGCCTCGAGATCGCCTTCAAGTCGGGCGCCATCACCGGCATGCTGGTGGCTGGCTTGGCCCTGCTCGGCGTCTCGATCTACTACCTGATCCTCACCCAATTCATGGGCCTTCAGCCCAACGACCGTGTCGTCGTCGACTCGCTGGTTTCGCTCGGTTTCGGCGCCTCGCTGATCTCGATCTTCGCCCGTCTCGGCGGCGGCATCTTCACCAAGGGCGCCGACGTCGGCGGCGATCTCGTCGGCAAGGTCGAAGCCGGCATTCCCGAAGACGATCCGCGCAATCCGGCCACCATCGCCGACAATGTCGGCGACAATGTCGGCGACTGCGCCGGCATGGCCGCCGACCTGTTCGAGACCTATGCGGTGACCGTGGTCGCCACCATGGTTCTGGCCGCCATCTTCTTCGGCGGCACTGCCGTTCTCGGCGCCACGATGCTCTATCCGCTGGCCATCTGCGGTGCCTGCATCCTGACGTCCATCGTCGGCACTTTCTTCGTCAAGCTCGGCGCCAACGGCTCGATCATGGGCGCGCTCTACAAGGGCCTGATCGTCACCGGCCTGCTGTCGATCGTCGGCCTCGGCGTCGCCACCTCGGCAACACTGGGCTGGGGCGAAATCGGTACGGTCGACGGCATGGCCATCACCGGCGCGAACCTGTTCATCTGCGGCCTGATCGGTCTCGTGGTGACCGGCCTCATCGTGGTGATTACCGAATATTATACCGGCACCGACAAGCGCCCGGTGAACTCCATCGCCCAGGCTTCGGTCACCGGTCACGGCACCAACGTCATCCAGGGTCTTGCGGTCTCGCTGGAATCGACGGCACTTCCGGCGATCGTCATCATCGGCGGCATCATATCGACCTACCAGCTCGCCGGCCTCTACGGCACGGCGATCGCAGTCACCACGATGCTCGGCCTTGCCGGCATGATCGTTGCGCTCGATGCCTTCGGCCCGGTCACCGACAATGCCGGCGGCATTGCCGAAATGGCCGGCTTGCCCAAGGAGGTGCGCCAATCCACCGATGCGCTCGACGCCGTCGGCAACACCACCAAGGCGGTGACCAAGGGCTACGCCATCGGTTCGGCCGGTCTCGGCGCGCTGGTGCTGTTCGCGGCCTACTCCAACGACCTGAAGTTCTTTGCCGCCAATAGCGACAAATATCCTTACTTCCAGGGTATGGGCGAAGTCTCTTTCGACCTCTCCAACCCTTACGTCGTCGCCGGCCTGATCTTCGGCGGTCTGATTCCGTATCTGTTCGGCGGCATCGCCATGACCGCCGTCGGCCGTGCGGCGGGTGCCATCGTCGAGGAGGTGCGCAAGCAGTTCCGCGAGGATCCGGGCATCATGGCCGGCACGTCGAAGCCGAACTATGCGCGTGCGGTCGACCTTCTGACCAAGGCGGCGATCCGGGAAATGATCATTCCGTCGCTGCTGCCGGTGCTGGCGCCGCTGGTCGTCTATTTCGGCGTGCTGCTGATCTCGGGCTCGAAGGCATCAGCCTTTGCGGCGCTCGGCGCCTCGCTGCTCGGCGTCATCGTCAACGGCCTGTTCGTCGCGATCTCGATGACCTCTGGCGGCGGCGCGTGGGACAACGCGAAAAAATCGTTTGAGGACGGCTTCACCGGCAAGGACGGCGTCAAGCATCTCAAAGGTTCCGAGGCACACAAGGCCTCGGTGACCGGCGACACCGTTGGCGATCCCTACAAGGACACCGCCGGTCCGGCAGTCAACCCGGCGATCAAGATCACCAACATCGTCGCCCTGCTGCTGCTGGCCGTGCTCGCGCACGGCTGAGGCCGCTCGGCCCTTCCGGGGCCGAAATCCAGAAGCGAACCCGCGGGAGCGATCCCGCGGGTTCTTCTATTTTGGACGTCCAGCATCAGGGCATTGACGCCCGTGACGGCTCCAAAGCTCGTGTTCAAGTTGTCTGCGGCCCGCAGCCTGCGACGCTGGCTTGCTGTCTCAAAACAAAAACCCGCAGGATCGCTCCCGCGGGTTTTCGGTCGCCTGAGATGTTGCTGCTTCCAGGGAAGCAAAAGAAAAGGATGAGAAGCTGATTCTGCCGGAATGGATCAGGTGCCGGGCGAGCCGCCGCCGCCGCCGGGGAGGCCGGGCACCAGCTTGCTGGCGCCGCCGATGATCTGGCTGAGGAAGTTCTGGTCCTTGCCGCCGGTCGGCGTGGTCCGCGAGATGAAGTCGAACACCTTGCCGTCCCTCAGGCCGTAATTGGCGATCTGGGTAACGCGCCCGTCCTCGCCGAAATAGACGGCCAGCACCTTCTGATCGACCAGCCTCGGCTTGTCGAAGGCGACGTAACGCTTGCGCGTCTGCGAGATGTAGTAGAAGGCCTCGTTGTCGAAAGTCGCCTTCGTCGACGGGGTGCCGAGCGCCAGAAGCACCTGTTCGCGGCTCGAGCCGACCGGCACCAGGTCGATCGCCTGCTGGTCGATCACGTAGCCCTGCGTCAGCGTCTCGCTCGGATTGAGATCGCCGATCATTTTCGACGAGTTGCAGGCGGACAGCGCCGATGCAACCACCAGCAGCGAGACCGCGCCGGTGGACCTGGACAAAGCGGACCTGGACAGAAAAGTCGACTTGAATTTCAGCGCGCGCAACTACAACTCCATTAGCTGGCCGCAACTTGCGCTGGGCCGCAAAACCGGTAAACCAGCTTGCTCGCCGATGCAACAAGGCCAATTCAAACAAACGGTCCCCGGGAGACCACCCTCAATGTTCCAGCGCCTTTTTGGTCGCGAACGTCACGCCAACCGCGCTATCACCGAGGCGCTTTACGCACAAATCGTGGCAGCGGCGCGGCAAACCGTGTTTTATTCCGACTGGAATATACCGGACACGCCGCTTGGCCGCTTCGAGATGCTGTCGCTGCACATGTTCCTGTTTCAGCACCGGCTGCGCGGCGAGGGCGGTGTTGCCGGGGAGGTCGCGCAGGTGCTGATCGACGAGTTCTTCATGGACGTCGAGCATTCGCTGCGGGAACTGGGCATCGGCGACGTCGGTGTGCCGAAGCGCATGAAGAAACTGGCGAAGATGTTTTATGGCCGCACCGCCGCCTATGACGATGCGCTGGAACGAAACGACCATGATGCACTTGTCGCTGCCCTTGCCCGCAATGTCAGGCCGGATGCCGCCACCTGGCCGCAAGCAACGCAACTGGCCGGCTACGTCGCCGATGTCTCCAGGCGACTCGCGGAACAGCCGACCGAATCGATTGTTTCCGGCACTGTGGCATTCCCCGTGGCCAAGACTATCTAAGAAAAATAAGACTATCTAAGGAAAAGATGAAACACGCCGATTCCCAGAGCCCCGTGTCCTTCGTGGCCAATGTCGCCCGGCTGCCGCAAAAGGGACTGCCGGTGGTGATCGAGGCCGACGCCGCGCAGCGCGCCGCGCTGGCGGGCGAGCACGAGTTGCTCTCGGTCGAGAACTACCGCGCCGAACTGCTGGTGGCGCCATGGAAACGCAACGGCGTCAAGGTCAGCGGCCGCGTCGAGGCCGATATCACCCAGGCCTGCATCGTCACCCTCGACCCAGTCGAGGCGCATATCGACGAGGCGGTCGACGCACTGTTCCTGCCGGAGCAGTCAAAGCTCGGGCGGCAGGGTTTCGAGGGCGGCGGCGAGATAATGCTCGATGCCGAAGGGCCGGACAGCCCGGAAACATTTTCCGGCAATACGATCGATGTCGGGGCGCTCGCCGAACAGTTCTTTGGGTTGGCGATCGATCCCTATCCGCGCAAGCAAGGCGTTTCAATGGAGGCTGCCGACGATGCCGGGGCTGCGGAAAGCGAATTCCAGCAAAAGCTGCGTTCCCTGCTGGGAAAATCCTGAAAACCCGACCCAATCGGAGAAAGCCGGTTGTGCGGCAGCCCAAAAACGCTATTTTCGCCGAACCTTCGCGAGCCCCAAAACCGTTGCCAGCGCCAGGCGCTCGCTCAAGCAAACTGTGAGATGAACACCGCGTGATCAGGATTTCCATCGATGCCATGGGTGGCGATCACGGACCAAGCGTGGTCATCCCGGCGCTCATGACGGTCGCGACGCGGCGTCCCGACATCCGCTTCGTCATCTATGGTCGCGAGGAGGCAGTGCGCCCCGAACTCGCAAAACTCCCCAAGCTGGCGGAAGTGTGCGAGTTCATTCACTGCGAGATAGCAGTCAGGATGGACGACAAGCCGAGCCAGGCGCTGCGCCATGGCCGCTGGAAGTCGTCGATGTGGAAAGCGGTCGAGGCGGTCAAGGCAGGCACTGCCGACGCCTGCATCTCGGCCGGCAACACCGGCGCGCTGATGGCGATGTCGAGGTTCTGCCTTCGCACCATGGCGACCATCGACCGTCCGGCGATTGCGGCGCTCTGGCCGACATTGCGCGGCGAAAGCGTGGTGCTGGACGTCGGCGCCACCATCGGCGCGGATGCGCATCAACTGGTTGATTTTGCCATTCTGGGCACAGGCATGGCGCGCTCGGTTTTCGGCATCGAACGGCCGAGCGTCGGCCTGCTCAATGTCGGCGTCGAGGAGATCAAGGGCCAGGAAGAGGTCAAGGAGGCGGGCCGCATGTTGCGCGAGGCCAACATGGCCTCGATGAACTACCATGGTTTCGTCGAGGGCGACGACATCGGCAAGGGCACGGTCGACGTGGTCGTCACCGAAGGATTTGCCGGCAACATCGCGCTGAAGACGGCGGAAGGCACCGTAAGACAGATCGCCGGTTATCTGCGTGCCGCGATGGACCGGACGCTGATGGCCAGGATCGGCTATATATTCGCCAAAGGCGCCTTCGATCGCCTGCGCGAAAAGATGGATGTCGGCCGCTCCAACGGCGGTGTTTTCCTGGGTCTGAACGGCATCGTGGTGAAAAGCCATGGCGGGGCTGATTCGGACGGCTTCGCGGCGGCGATCGAGCTTGGCTACGACATGGTACGCAACAATCTGCTCGACCGCATCGAAGCCGATCTCGACCTGTTCCATGCGCGCAATCCGCATGCCCAGACATCCAGGAAATCCGACGTCGTTGCCGACGCAGAGGAATAGGAAAGAGCCTTGATCAGATCAGTCGTGCGCGGCACAGGCGCCGCGCTGCCCCGCCGCATCATGAAGAATGCCGATTTCGAAGGCATGGTCGAGACGTCAGACGAATGGATCGCCCAGCGCACCGGCATCCGCCAGCGCCATATCGCGGCCGACGACGAGACGACGGCTTCGCTCGGCGAGGCTGCGGCGCGCGCAGCCCTCGACAATGCCGGCCTGACGCCGGCCGATATCGACCTGATCGTGCTGGCGACCTCGACGCCCAACAACACCTTTCCGGCGACCGCCGTCGACATCCAGAACCGGCTCGGCATGCATCACGGCTTCGCCTTCGACATGCAGGCAGTGTGCTCGGGCTTTGTCTACGCGGTGACGACAGCCGACCTCTATATCCGCGGCGGCCTGGCCAAACGCGTGCTGGTGATCGGCTCGGAAACCTTCTCGCGCATCCTCGACTGGAGCGACCGCTCGACCTGCGTCCTGTTCGGCGACGGCGCCGGCGCGATGGTGCTGGAAGAGGGAGAGGGGGCGGGCAGCATTGCCGACCACGGCGTGCTGGCGGCCAGCCTGCGCTCCGACGGGGCCCACAAGGACAAGCTGTTCGTCGATGGTGGACCGTCGACCACTGGAACGGTGGGCCATCTCAGGATGGAAGGCCGCGAAGTGTTCAAGCACGCGGTCGGCATGATCACCGACGTCATCGAGGCGACGTTCTCAGCTGCCGGCATCACCGCTGAGGATCTCGACTGGTTCGTGCCGCATCAGGCCAATAAACGGATTATCGACGCTTCCGCCAAAAAGCTCGGGATAGCAGAGCAAAAGGTGGTGGTTACGGTCGATTTGCACGGCAATACCTCGGCGGCTTCCGTGCCGCTGGCTCTGTCGGTGGCCGTCGCCGACGGCCGCATCAAGAAGGGTGACCTGGTGCTGATCGAGGCGATGGGCGGGGGCTTCACCTGGGGCGCGGTTTTGGTTCGCTGGTAAGTGCCGAACTGACAGGTTCGGTCCTTGACCTTGCCGGATCAATTACTTAGGCTCTATCTCTGCTTGTATAGAGTTATGTTTTTGAGCTGATGGGGACGGTTCGCATGGGGGGAAAGACACTTACGCGCGCCGATCTTGCTGAAGCCGTTTATCGCAAGGTTGGCTTGTCGCGCACTGAATCGGCCGAGCTCGTCGAAGCGGTTCTGGACGAGATTTGCGAAGCGATCGTTCGCGGCGAGACGGTGAAATTGTCGTCGTTCGCGACGTTCCATGTCCGCTCCAAGAACGAGCGCATCGGGCGCAATCCGAAAACCGGCGAAGAAGTGCCGATCCTGCCGCGCCGGGTGATGACCTTCAAATCGTCGAATGTGCTGAAGAACCGCATCCTGCGCGCCCACCAGAACAGCAAGGCCAAGGGCAGCAAATAGCGGCTGCGCGTCAAAGCCCGGTTGAAAACGGTCGCCTCCTTTGACGCCGGGCTTGAATATTGTTTCATAAACCGCTGAAATAAGGCCCGATTCGGCAGAACCAGCCGGATCGGAATGACTCTTTGTTGAGCATGATCTTGGCCGAAAACCGATTCCCACTTTTCGGGATCATGCTCCAGCGTGAGGATTTCGCCCATGGACAAGAGCCCCGATGCTTTCCGCACCATCAGTGAGGTCGCAGAAGATCTCGACCTGCCGCAGCATGTGCTGCGTTTTTGGGAAACGCGTTTCAACCAGATCAAACCGATGAAGCGCGGCGGCGGCCGCCGCTACTACCGGCCGCAGGATGTCGAACTGATCAAGGGCATCCGCCACATGCTCTACGACCAGGGCTATACGATCAAGGGCGTGCAGAAGCTGCTGCGCGAGAACGGCAATCACTTCCTCGTCGCCATCGGCAGTGGCGACATGGCGGCCGTCGAGGCGATCTCGCAGCGCCGGCAGGCCGATGCGGTGCCGCTGACGCCGGCGGCCCAGCCGCGCGGCGCCGATGACGAGATGCTGGTCGGCGAGCCCAAGGTGAAACCCAGCCGGCGTTTTTTCGGCCTGGGCAAGACCGACGACGACGGGCCGGTGCAGCCGGGCACGTCGAAACTCTCGCGCGACAATCGCGCCTTGCTGCAGGAGGCGCTGTTCGATCTGCTGGAATGCAAGCGCCTGCTCGATCAGGTGCGCTAGCGCATGACCCCGAAAATCGGAATCGATTTTCGAAAAAGGATCATGCACAAAATTAAAGTGCTACAGCGTCCCTTGCGCGTCCAATAGGACGCGCGGCACTGTAGTGCATGTCGCCCAAAAGCCTGCCCTCGGGCCTGAGCCGAGGGTGTGCAGCGGTTTTGGAATAACGACATGCATAAAAGGAACTTAAAGCGGGTCGCATGAATTCCTTCAGACGCAACGCGCTTTAAAGCCCGATCGATCGGCGGCAAAAACCGGAACTGCTTCCGAAATCATGCGTTCTTTTTCGCAAAGGAAGGAAGCATATCATGGTATCTTTTTCGACCCTCTCCGACATCGACCTTGAAAAGCAGGTCGCATCCCTCTCCAGGGAGCTGGCGGCGCTGAGAAAAGCCGTGTCCAGGCGCGGCAGCGCCTATTACGAGGACGGGCGTGACACCGCGTCGGACTATTACTCCGACCTTGCCGAGCGCATCAGTGACGCTCTGCCTGCGATCAGGAGGCATAGCAGGGTGATAGAGAAGACAGCCCGCGATCATCCCGCGACAGCGGCCGCTGTCGGGCTGGTTGTGGTCGGGCTCGTCGCCAGCCTGTTGCTCAGCCGACAGCAGAAGACGTCGCGACCGACATCCAGATCGGCACGTTGAGACAAAGAAAATGGCGGCGCGGACAGGCCGCCATTTTCGTTGAAAACAAGTCGATCAGCGCGCGAGCTTGAGCTTGTTCTTCGGGCTGACCTGCGCGGTCTGGCTGCATTTGCCATAGACGGTGCCGTTGGAGTCGGTGGCATCCGTGTATGTACCCTTGCAGTCGAGCTGCAGCACCAGACAGTGACCCGCGCCCTTACAAACCGCGCCGCCGTCGCCGGTGGGATGCGTGCCGTTGGCGAAGGCCGAACTCGGAACTGAAATCGAGCCGAAGGCGGAGACGACGATCGCAGCGGCGAGCGACAGGCGCTTGAAGTTCGAGATATTGGTCATTTGGGCATTTCCTTCTCTGGATCGAGGATCGCCGTCAGGGCGTCCTTCTGGTTGGGGACCGCCTTGTGGCGTCCATATCGTCTTGGTGCGGCCCGGAGAGGAAAGGTTCACGCGTCGGTTCAAAAATATTCGCAGCCCCCTGACGCGTTCTGCCTGCATCAGGCTTCTGCCGCTGATTCGATCCGTTCAAAACGGCTGACGGGCCAGCGACAGCCGCTTAACAAGGGAGCGGTTCAGAACCGTCGAACAATTCGGCGATCGGCCAGTCAAAGAACCCGATCGGGATGACGGTCCCGTGCCGGTGCCGCCGAGGCCTGTGCCGGGCTGCGCCGATCGGAATCACGATGCCGTGACGGCATTTTTGGCGCTTGGCAAATCACCATTGAGAGGGCATTCTCTGCGCCGTCTCAGGCAACTTCTTGATTTGATCAAACTCTTTAAATCCACGGAGTTGCCAAATGCCCCAAATAGCAACAAGCGAAGCTTTTTCCGAACTGTCGGCGACCGAAGCTGCCCCCGACCACAGCGCCCTCAAGGCCATCCGAGAAACCAGGGGATACAGCATGGAAGAGCTGTCTCTGACGTGCGGCCTGGCGGTCGATGAAATCGCGGACATCGAGAACGGCAAGAATGCAGATTTATCGAAGCTTCGGCGAATAGCCTCCGCGCTCCGGCTTCCGGAAGACGCGCTGATCAATACAGCCGTGCTAACACAATCCGTGGAAAATCGACGGCCCGTCTCATAGCAGCGACGCCAGAGCATCAAGCCAGACAAACGAGTGTGATTCTGGATTTGAAGTTCCTGAATGCTGACGACGTCCAACAGAGCAGGAACTTCAAATCCACCATGCCGGGCATCGGCGTGACGGCCGCCGAATTCGGTTGACCCGGACCGGGTTATCACGATACATCGCGACCGGTCCGGAGTGTAGCGCAGCCCGGTAGCGCACTTGACTGGGGGTCAAGGGGTCGTCGGTTCGAATCCGGCCACTCCGACCATTAAATCCTTGAGATCCCTAGTTTTTATTGAAGGCGCCTTCTGGCGCCTTTTCCATTTTCGGAACGAAAGGCGCTCAAATCGCCCGTTTTCGGAACCCGGAGTCCCGAAAAAGTCCCGAAGTGAAAGCCCGAATGTTCTGCATTCGTGCGCCTCGGCTACTCCGAATCTAGCCTGCGTAACTCTCCAGGAACCCGAAATGCGTATCCTTTCTATTGAGCCTGCCGCCCATGCGGGTGACGGGCGATTTCCATGCGTCGATAGGTTCGACGCGGAGCTGACGCCAGACATCCGAATCTATGGGCTGCGACTTCTTCGGTCGCCAGACGGTCGATTCCTCACCTACTCACCGTCTTCGGCGGAAAAAGATGCGCGACCTTCTCACCTCGATTTGCGGAGACGATCACGGCCGCAGCGACTGCGGCTTTCAACGGAGGCCGTGCAGCCAATGTCCCTTCTTAATGACAGGGAGCCGTTCAGCCTCCCAGCTGGCTTTGGCGAAGACGACGAAACACAGCCTGCCGTCGACTTTGTCGGAATAGACCCGCGAGCGCACGCTCTCGATGCCATGGCAGACTATGCTGATATTCCTTACGGCGACAAGGCGAGGCCCTGTTCCATCAAAGTCTAACGACTGGGAAAACGCACTGGAAAGCACGTGCGGTAACAGTTGATTCAACCGTTACTGGTAATTTTGGAGGAGTGTGGGTAGCGGCTCCGACAGTGGCGCGGGAAGGCGAATTGCCGGAGCCGCCAGCGCAGCCCGTTTGGGGGTTTGACCGCGCCGTCCTATTCTGGGACAGCGCGGTCAACGATTCGTTAAAATTTTCCGGAACTAATTAAGAGCATGCTAATTGAATCGCGGTTTTGCGAGTCAATGCATGCGTTTGAAGTTTGTCCCGCCACTAATGCCGACCTTGGTCGACAAGCCGCCCAAAGGTGACGATTAGCTTCATAAAGCTAAGTTCGACGACTACAGGTCACAAATCATCATCGAAAACGCGGACATTCGCATTTTCACCCGGCGCGGCCTTGATTGGACTGCCAAATACCGCGACCTAGCGACGGCGGCCAAGACGCTGGACGTCGAGAGTGCCATCATCGACGGCGAAATCATCGTCTTGAACGAGGATGGTATTTCGGACTTTGCCGCCCTGCGGAAGGCGATCACGCGGCGCCAGCATGACCTCTGCTTCGTCGCCTTCGATCTTCTGCACCTCAACGGCCACGATCTTCGCGACATGGCACTGGAGGACCGGCGGGAAATTTTGGCCGGTCTTATTGAATCCGGCAGCCGAATCCAATTCAGCGAGGCGCTGCCGGGCGAGGCGAACGCGATTTACCATCTAGTCGATAAGGCGGGCCTGGAGGGGATGGTGTCAAAGCGCGCGGAACTCTAAATACCGCAGCGGCCCGACTACCAACTGGCTGAAGACGAAATCCTTCACCGAAAGCGAGTTTGAACTTCTCGGCGTCGAACGCGAGAGGGGCAAGCCGGCGTTTGCTCTGATGGGCGAGCCGGGCACCCGGAAATATGTCGGCAGTGCCTTCGTAAGCGTCCATCGCGAAATGCGGGAGCGGCTTTGGAAGCGGGTGCAGGAGCATGCCGGGCCGGCGCCCAACGATATGAAGAAGCGGCCGGCAACACAATGGGTCAAGCCGGGGATCAAAGCGCGAGTAAAGCATCTGCGGGGCGAGGACGACCTTCGGCACGCCTCGCTGCAGGATTTCTGGGATGAGGATTGAAGACGACGCACGCTGGCAAATTTGCCGACGCGATGCTGTCCGTCGGCCCTTTATCGCCTTGCCTTCCGCCAGCCGGCCGCTCGCGCCTCGGCCTCGCTGCAAAACCACCGTTCGCCCTTCCGCGAGGTGGTCCGCGTCTCATCGTAATATTTTTGGCCAGGCACATGGTAGATATGCCCACCAGAGCCAATGTTGCCTTTGATGTTGCAACCTGAGTCGAGAAGCCCGACGCTAGTCGATGGCTCGCTGACGGTCTCGACCTTGTCGGTGTTCGCGGCACGCCAATCCCAAGGTTGATCGAACCGGCCCTTGGTGAGCCGCCTTGGCAGTGCGTTGCTCGGCGGCGAATGTCCCATTCGAATAGCGTGGCCAGTCGAGGGCCAGACCCTGCTCGACAAGCCATCGCTGCACGCTGCGACCGTCCGCCCGCTCGCAGTTCCCTACAAGACGCCCGAACCGGTCTATGTGATGCCGCGAGAAACTCGTCCAAGGCTTTGCCAGCGCGGCGCCCGCAGGGATACTCGAAGCCCTTGGCGTCATTGCAATACTGCCCGCTCTCGGGCGCATCGATCCCGTTCAGCCGGATTCGTTGGCCAGCAATCTCGATCGTGTCGCCGTCGATGACAGATGCCCGGCCTCGCATTGGCCCAGGCAGCGTTCCTGACCAGTTTGTCATCGTGCCCTGGAGGCCGGCGGTGCTTTGGAAGACGAACTGAGTCAATGCGGCGGCAAGCGTACCAACGCCTATACAGATCAGTCCCAAGAGGGGTCGCGGCCATCGCCGTGATGGCATCCTTCCGGCGCGTTTTCGCCACCGGTTAGCCTGATCGGCGCTCGATATCCGCGAATTTTGCCCAAGCCCTTCTCCCGAAAGGGAGAATGCCGCTATTGCGGGCGAGAGTCCAGAAGCCTAATCGGCCGGTAATAGATCAACACCGCAGGTCTGGCGCTGAGAGATGGAATATTCGGCTGAACTAGACATCTCTAGGAGACTAAAGGACGCGCTCGCCAATGAGCACGGTGTTCAAAGCAGAACCAATGAGATGGCTGTCTCGGCTTGGCAAAGCCCCATCCTGCATTCTTGCCACAGCCGGGATGCTCGCACAGCCCGAACAGTTGAATGCGGGGTTCGAGGCGTTTCTGTGTCCTCGCGCAAGCTTCGCCGCCACAGTGGACAACTGTCCAGACAGTCCGCTGCCCTCACGGTCGCGGGCCTTTTTGTTACTGAGGAACCTTTACGCTGCGGCGGCCGTTGAGCCCCACCCAAAAGGGAGATCACAATGGCCGACGACCCAAACGAAGACGCAACGCCGACGGAGACGCAGCGCGAAGCTCAAGAAGCCTTGGAGAAGCAAGTTGCGCAACTGAAGCGCGAGATCAACAAGATCAATCGGACGCTCGCGGAGCGCGCTGAAGAGGTGGTCGAGGAAGCCACTGGTTGGTATGAGGGCGCGGCCGATAGCGTGTCTCGGACAACGGAAGCACTTCGCAAAAGGGCATCTACTGCTTCCGGTGTCGTTCAAGAAAATCCTGGCACGGTGTCGTCCGCCTTCATGCTGGGCGCGGCTGTAGGCTTGCTGTTGGGCCTTGTTCTTGTGGCCGGCGACCAGCGCCGGGACCGCTGGATCTAACGCCCCAAATGAGGGCCATAGCTCCGCTGCCAGATCCGCGCGCGACATGTCCACGATGCGATCGGCAGTGTTAGTCGCGATGATGCAACCACCGCCATGGCCTTCGCGTTTAACCGCCTTAATCCTGGCGAGCGATAAAAATGGCGGCGTTCATTCCGATTACAGTCTACCTGAATCACAAGCCGATGGTGGTCGCTTCGATAGCCGACGCCGAGATGGCGCTTCAGCAACCATGGCCACTCATGGAAAAGCCGTCCCGGCTTGAAGCAATCCGAATGATCGAGGAATGCCTGGCCGGACATTGCAGTCACCAAGCTGCGTTCGCTGCTTTCAAGGCGGCCGCATCTGAACAGGGACTTCTTAAGCGAAAGCGTCCAAGCGCAGGCCTTAAGAAATTTGACGGGGTTGCTGAAGACCTGATGTAACGAGGTGGAACTGCCCGACAGCCAGCCGGCCGCCGGGCCTGACCGCCGGGGCGGCTTGCGGGCCGGTCGCCGTCCCTAGCCACCAGATGGGACGGGCCTAGACTCGATTCCGTGCGCAAGCGAGTGATTGCCGGCCGCCGGCTAGAATTTATTCCTCCGATGATGCCGACCTTGGTCGACAAGCCGCCCAAAGGTGACGATTAGCTTCATAAAGCTAAGTTCGACGACTACAGGTCACAAATCATCATCGAAAACGCGGACATTCGCATTTTCACCCGGCGCGGCCTTGATTGGACTGCCAAATACCGCGACCTAGCGACGGCGGCCAAGACGCTGGACGTCGAGAGTGCCATCATCGACGGCGAAATCATCGTCTTGAACGAGGATGGTATTTCGGACTTTGCCGCCCTGCGGAAGGCGATCACGCGGCGCCAGCATGACCTCTGCTTCGTCGCCTTCGATCTTCTGCACCTCAACGGCCATGATCTTCGCGACATGGCACTGGAAGACCGGCAGAGTGAGTGCGCCGGCCCGGCGTGATCGTGAGGTCCTCGCTTACTCGAACATGATCCGATAGGTTCCTCTTTCTGCGATTACAATCAGTGCGCCGGCCGGAACCTTTGTTGATTTAGAAGGTTTGAATACATTCGGCTGCATTCCGTTCCGCGTGGAATTCAGGTCCCGCGAACCAAAGATGACCGCCGACTGGCAATCGTCTTTGGGAGGGACGTGACATGCCTTTGCGTTTCAACGGTACAGGGATAATTTTCGCTCTTCTCCTATCTTCAACCTTGATCCCCGCCGCGGCTCAAATGAGCTCGAAAGGAAAAATAAGCGGGAAGGATTTCGACAATGCTGCCGCCGAGCAGGCCAAGCGATATCTCGAGGAAGGCCGCGAGACATTCCGCTTTGACACCTTCGGCAGCGAGGACTTCTGGGGCGGCAAACTTAAACTCCACGAGGCAATCGCAGGTGAGAAGCTGGGCGGCACAGGATCCGGCCTGAGCCCGGAAAAGGCCCTCGAACTCGGCCTCAAGATCGATGTGAACGCCATTCCCAAGGATGTGGCCGATGCGCTCAACAAGGGCGAGGTCGACCTCGCGGATCCCGCGAGCACGCTTGTTCTGCTGAAAGCCAATGCCGTTGTCGGGGTGACCGGGTTCTTCGCTGAGGACGGAAAGACGCTGACTTCGGTGGGCATCCAATGCGCGGTGTGCCATTCGACCGTCGACGACGCCTACGCACCCGGGATCGGGCAAAGGCTGGACGGCTGGCCCAACCGTGACCTCAATATCGGGGCGATCGTCGCCCTCGCACCTGATCTCACGGCATTCACCGAGATGCTGCAGATATCCGAAGCGGAGGTGAAGAAGGCGGTTGAGGCGTGGGGTCCCGGGAAATTCGATGCCGAACTGAACCTCGACGGCAAAGCATTTCGGCCGGACGGCAAGACGGCCGCCACGCTCAATCCGCCGGCGTTCGGATTGGCCGGTGTAAACAACCACACATGGACCGGAGCCTGGGGCACGGTGAGCTACTGGAACGCTTATGTCGGCAATCTCGAGATGCACGGGAAAGGCGTGTTTTACGATCCGCGCCTTGATGACGCCGAGAAGTATCCGGTCGCAGCACGAACGAAGCAGGGCCACAAGCAGGACAAGCAGGACCGGATTACAGCCAAGTTGCCGGCACTCCATTTCTATCAGCTCTCGCTGCCAACCCCGAAACCGCCGGAGGGCGCCTTCGACAGCGCCGCTGCGGAGAAAGGAGAGGTTCTCTTCAACGACAAGGCCAAATGCGGCACTTGCCACGTGCCGCCGCTCTTCACCGAACCGGGCTGGAACCTGCATACGGCCGACGAGATCGGGATTGACGACTTCCAGGCGATGCGGTCCCCAGACGAGCGTTACCGGACGGCATCGCTGCGAGCCCTTTGGGACATCGAGAAGATCCACAAAGGCGGCTTTTACCACGACGGCCGGTTCGCCACCCTCAATGATGTTGTCAAGCATTATGACGGTCATCTCAGCCTTGATCTGACCGATCATGAAAAGAGTGATCTGATCGAGTACCTCAAATCGATCTGATCCGGCACTCGACGGCGCCAGCGGTCCGGGCATTCGCCATGGGGTCAGCTACGTCGAGGAAGCCGCCGAGGAACTCATGGCGTGGGACACAAAGGGGCCGAGGTGGACGAAAGCGGTCCAATCATGCGTTGACGCGTTCGAGGGCAGTGTCCCCCAAGAGGTCCGTGAAGCCTTTGAGGCGGCGGCCAAGGAGGCGAGCGTATATCTCTCGCCTGAGTAGGAGGTATCATGGCAAGTCTTTGGTTCGTCCCTCCGGTGTTCGTGAAGACTGAAACGGACGGTGCCAGGCATGGCTGCAACAATACGAGGGCAGCCCTTGAGCAGCTCAAGACGTGGACCCGGAGAGGACCTCGCTGGCACAAGGCGTGGACCCTCTGCCTGTCAGCACTGGAGGGCGATCCGATTGACCCTCATGTGATACGAAAGGCTTTCATGGCTGCCGCTAAGGAGGCGGAGATGTATCTCTCGCCCGAGTAGGAGGTATCATGGCCTCTTCATTGGTTTCACCCTCCCGTCAACATCGAGACCGACCGACCTGGGCTCACCTACGGCTGCAACAAACGTCGAGGGAGCCGCTGCTGAACTCATGAAGTGGACCAAGCGGGGACCTAAGTGGAAGAAGGCAGTTAAGGCCTGCATGGCCGTCCATGAGGACGAGGGCACAGCCGAGGACGTAAGGAAGGCCTTCGAGGTTGCTGCCAAGGAGGAGGGGTTGCTACGCTGCTCCTCTAATTAGGCTCACTTTGCGTGGGCGCTGTTGAACACGGATGCCGCAGAACCAGCTGCGCTATTTGCGTGCGAGCACGACGTGAGCCTCTTGGGGGAACATCAGCTCCCCTCCAGTCGAATAGATTGCCAGCGAGGAACTTACATCACCCATGATCGCTGCGATGACTGCGTCCCGCTGTCCGGCATCCATTCCGCTGACCAGCCCAGCCTGCGGAGTCGCTGCCAGCTGTAGTCGCACATATTCCGTTGACGAGGGGAATCGGATGTTCTGTGTCGTCGTGAGGATGGTCACCCGACGAAATCCCGCCCCGGCCACCAATCGGTAAAGCTCGTCCGCGTCGGCGAGTGAATGCTCGGACCGTTTCGTTGCCGAAGCGCCTGGACCGAGATGCCGATCCAAGGCATCCGCCAGCGCCTTTGCCGCAGGAGTATGCTCAATAGCGCTGAAAACGCTTAAGGCCAGTCGGCCGTTAGGCACCAGAACCCGGAACATCTCACGTAGCGCACTCGATCGGTCCGGAAAAAACTGCAGTCCGAGCTGGCAAAGAACCAGATCGAAGGTGGCGTCAGGGAACGGCATTTCGAGCGCGCTTCCCTCGTGCCAGTCGATGAGCGGTCCAGCGCCTCTCGGGAGCGATCGAGCAACGGCTAGCATGCCCGTGTTGATGTCGAGGCCGATGAGCTGCCCACTTCCCATACGCTCGGCGGCCAAGCGTGCCACCACGCCGGTGCCGCAAGCTACGTCCAGAACCCGCTCACCAGATAGAGGGGCAGCGCGATCCACCAGGTCGGCAGCCCACAGGGTTGTGATTGCCGGGACCAGGTAGCGCTCGTAGAGTTCCGCGGCGCTACCTTCCAGCTGCCACTGCTCCTGCTGGGCCATAGCGTCCCTCCCGCACAACGAGCCGCTCGGCAAAAGGCCCGGTCGGCGCTTTAAGCAGTCATCATAAGCGCGTGTCTGTCAAACGCAATCGGGCCAACCGCCGGTTGGTAGACGCGACGCAGCTGGCGAGCGTAGGTTCCTACGATCCGGGCACAAGCCCCCCGCCCACACCCGTGCCTGGTGAACGACTGAAAGCCCGCCGTGCCGAAAGGCGCGGTGGGTTTTTGTCTTCGGTCCGGGAACTCCGGCCGAGCCAAGACGTTTGAATCGCGCAGCACTGGCCCCAGTGCTGGAAGATCGGGTCTTGGTCCTCCGATCCGGTCAGCCCGCGTCCTTCCACTCCCCTCGGGGCGCGGGTTTGCTTTGCAAGATCGGATAAGTCTCCTCCGATGGGCCCGCGTCCTCTTCTTCCGTGGGGCGAGGGCTTTCATGCAACCATTTGGTGACTGGCGAGTTCGGGCTACACACCGGATGGATAATCGCACATGGCAAAGCGTGACAAGGCCGGGCACAAGCCCCTTGCCGAGGCCGTTCGGCAGTTCATCAGTGCTGAAGATAATCGTCATCACGTACAAGCTGCTTGGCTGGAGGTCGGTGCCACTGAGCAGCAGATACGCGACATTGTATCGCTGACCGGCATCGGTCGAGCCTCGATCCTGAGAGAAATCTTGCGCCGTGATCTAGGGCCGAAGCTTTAGAGCTCTCCCTGGGGCCCGATATCAGCGCCTAGAACAACCGGCCGGCGCGGATCATTGCGCAGCCGACGGTCCCGCCTCACGAGGTCATTCAAGCCGATCGACAAGACGCCTGATCATGGGGATGCGGCTGTGCTCGGAAGGCTCAAGGATGCAATGGGGTGACACTGCACACGGATGGCGCCGGACAGACGCCGCGCCACCCGCAAGCGGTGAAGACGCGTCTCGTTGCCACCAAGTGCTCTCTCCGTCGGACGTGCTCTCAAGGTTTCGCCGGATGGATCCGATGAATCGGAACTGACGCAGCGCCGCCGTATCCGCGGAGTTCTGCATAGCGGCCAATTTGGGCCGAAGACAAGATTTCGGCCATTTCGATGTGGTACCGCAGATGAGCGGCTCTCAGATCGCCCTGCGCGAGCGAGGGACCGAGTCGCATCCTTAAGGATTTTCCGGTCACCTGCCTTTCTGCGAAGAGACGTTCCAGCGAGGACTCCTCTTCTACGATCCGCTACATGCGGCATTTCCTTCCGGAGACTGCAAGCGCGGCGGCAGGCCGAGGTTCCGCTCTCCGTGAATGTTATGCGCTCACATGTACGACAATTAGGATGGGCATAGGGAAAACGGAACCCGCTCGATACTGCTTGCGTTGATCTCGAACATCGAAGAAGTCGGAGAGCAACAATGGTACGCGGACTAATTCTATGGCTGTTGGGGGTTCCACTGGTTGTGATCATCTTGCTTTACCTGTTTAACGTCCTGTGACGTGGCCTTGCGGGGCGGCGCGACCGGGCTCCTCAACGACGGCATCATGGACTTAGAACGAGGGTTATGCCCACTCCAAGGATAGGTTGTCGCACGCAGTCGAGAAGAAGCGTCCGGCAGCGCGATTGGCGTCAACGGACCGGACCTGATGAGCAGTTTTGCGTTGCCCCTTGGCTGCCCTATGCTCGCGATCACGGAGGAGAGGATCACATCTTCCCGACCCAACGCAGCGCTGGGCACCCGACTGGACGCTTCCGACCACCAGAACCGCTCCACCCGGGATCGGCGGCGCTGTGATAATCAGAAGCGCTACCTGTGCATTTCGGGGAATTCGTTGCCGGGAGCTTTCAGCTTTCTGAAGCGGTCGAGGAGCAGAGGAAAGTAACTTGGGACGCTCTCCGTAAGAAGCGCCCCACCGCCTTAGAGGTCCGGGCGAAACTGCCGGCATCCGAAGAGGTGGAGGAACTTCGAACCTACGCGTCCGTTTACCGAATGTCGTGGATGGAAGGTTCCGCCAATGAATGTCAGCAGCGAAAGGACTGTATCCCTCTGGGCGGCGACCGAAGTGGCGCCCGATGCGGCGCCGCTCGGGCAGAGCGAACAAGTCGACGTCGTGGTCGTCGGGTCTGGAATTGCCGGACTGTCGGTCGCGTACGAACTGGCCGTCGCCGGGCAAAAGGTGACTGTCGTCGATCGCGGCCGGATTGGAAGCGGCATGACGGCTCGCACCACTGCGCACCTGTCATCCGTCTGCGATGACTATTTTTCGGAACTGACCAAATTGCGCGGTGAGGACCTGGCGCGGATCTTCTACCAAAGCCAATCGGCCGCTATCGACCGTATCCAATCAATCCAGGAGACGGACAGTATCGCGTGCGATTTCCGACGCCTCGAGGGCTTTCTCTTTCCGGCTTCCGGCAGGCAGGAATCCGTTATCAAGCGCGAGCTGGACGCCGCTCTGAAAATCGGGGTTGACGTCGAGAAGATCAGGGGTGTGCCGTTTGCAGGCTTTTCGGATGGGCAGGCCCTTCGATACGCCAATCAGGCGACCTTCCACCCGCTCAAATATCTCCGCGGGCTGGTCGCAGGCATCCGCGCGCGCGGCGGCGCGCTTTATGCCGACACCATCGTCGAAAAAGTCGAGGAGACTGACGGCGGCGTGCGCGTAACCACGGTTTCGGGCTTTACCGTGTCTGCCAAATCGGCCGTTGTCGCCACCAACTCGCCGATCAACGATCGGGTCGCCCTCCATACCAAGCAAGCGCCCTATCGGACCTACGCGATGTCATTCGAGATCGCGCGCGATACCATACCGGATGCGCTGTATTGGGATACCGAAGAGCCTTATCACTACGTTCGGCTTCAGCCTGGCAAAGGTCGGACCGACTTCCTGATCGTCGGAGGTGAAGACCACAAAACCGGACAGGCCGATGATGCCGGCAAACGCTTCGCGGCCCTCGCGGCCTGGACCAAAAGGCTGGTGCCCGATGTCGGCATGGAAACGAACCGGTGGTCCGGGCAGGTGATGGAGACCGTCGATTATGCGGGGTTCATCGGCCGCAATCCTGGGAACCAGCGTGTCTTTGTAGCGACTGGGGATTCGGGCCAGGGCATTACCCATGGCGTCGTCGCCGGCCTATTGATCTCCGACCTGATTCTGAAGGGGGAAAGCCCCTGGCGCGAACTTTACGAGCCGTCTCGCAAGACGGCAGGCGCGATCGGCGATTACCTGGCTGAGAATGCGACGGTGATCAAGAGTTTTGCTGAGTATATCGCGCCTGGCGAAATCGATCCCGTCGACAAGCTGCGACCGGGTGAAGGTGCCATCGTTCGCGAAGGGCTCACAAAAATTGCCGCGTTTCGCGATGAGGACGGCACGCTCTACAAGCGCTCGGCCGCATGCACGCATATCGGCTGCCATGTCCACTGGAACTCCCTCGAGCGCTGCTGGGACTGCCCCTGCCATGGCTCGCATTTTGCCATCGATGGCACGGCTTTGAACGGACCGGCCGTGTCGCCGTTGGCCGGGGTGGAATAGCCCATGGCAATACCCGCTTGAAGGCGGGATGCCGCGATACGACGGTGATGAAGCTATCAACTGCCCGTCCAGCGCAGGCAAAAATGCTGCTTGGTAGCCGCTCGACGCAGATCCCGAAGGAGATAGTGTCCTGAAGGTTCTGCAAAAGCTTTGGAGAGGGAACGGCCCATGAGGCGAGGGGCCGCCATGGCACGCTGGTGACGTTCGATTACCGATTCCCGTGGAAGGGGAGTGCCATGACCAAGCGAGAAGTTAGACTGAGCAGAGGTGTCACTCCATGTCCGGGACGTCGCCGCCAACAAACAGCGTCGTCGGCTCGCCGTATTCGCGCAGCGACGGGAAGCAGCCGCATTTGCCGACACGGTCGAGGTATGGTCGACGCCACGCATTTGCCCTTGCCAGATGACGTGGTCGCCCTCGCATTCCGGGATTTTGCCGCCCTGCGGAAGGCGATCACGCGGCGCCAGCATGACCTCTGCTTCGTCGCCTTCGATCTTCTGCACCTCAACGGCCACGATCTTCGCGACATGGCACTGGAGGACCGGCGGGAAATTTTGGCCGGTCTTATTGAATCCGGCAGCCGAATCCAATTCAGCGAGGCGCTGCCGGGCGAGGCGAACGCGATTTACCATCTAGTCGATAAGGCGGGCCTGGAGGGGATGGTGTCAAAGCGCGCGGAACTCTAAATACCGCAGCGGCCCGACTACCAACTGGCTGAAGACGAAATCCTTCACCGAAAGCGAGTTTGAACTTCTCGGCGTCGAACGCGAGAGGGGCAAGCCGGCGTTTGCTCTGATGGGCGAGCCGGGCACCCGGAAATATGTCGGCAGTGCCTTCGTAAGCGTCCATCGCGAAATGCGCGAGCGGCTTTGGAAGCGAGTCCAGGAACATGCCGGGCCACCGCCAAAGGACATGCCAAAGCGGCCGGCAACGCAGTGGGTCAAGCCGGGGATCAAAGCCTGCGTGAAGCATCTCAGGGGCGAGGACGATTTGCGCCATGCTACGCTACGCTGCGAAGATAGCGGGAAAAGCAAATCTTAAAAAAGTTAAGCTTGGTCGCCCGCACATCCGCGCGGTCTAAGCATGATCCTGCTTTGCGCAAAATTCAAGCCATCTCTAATATACGTAGTTGGTCAATATACGTAGTTGGTCAGTTTGAAATCCAAAAGCCGGAAGTAGATCTCATCCGGCTGGATTGAACTTGTGACCCTAGGCGCGAAGAAGCACGTCCATCTGAATCTGTGATAGGCCTCGAACTTCATATGGGGAATGATCGTTCGATAAAACGTCATTAGACGTTCGCAGATATGGTATCGATCATCAGGCGAGGTCTGGACACGCTCTCTGGGGATAAACCACTCCGCTTCCTGGGTTTCATTCAAGTAAGCGGGGCGCGGCAGCCTGACGAGATAGCCGTCTTTAGTCATCCTGACGTCGTTGGAATCGATCGGGTGGCAATCCTTGTTTCCGCAGCAGTCATAGTGAAGAACGGGATCAGTCTTGCCCGTATACCAATCATGGGCGTCTGCATCGCCGGGCAGCACAAGCCACGCCAATGCAATGTGTCCTAGCAACTGTCTCATGGAACTAGCCCCTCACCATTTTGCGTATAGCATATTAGTGAGAACTAATCACAGCGCTGAAAGTCGCATTGATTTCACGCAGAGGTCGACGAAGCTCGACATCCAGGCGCTGACTGACAGGCTCGGCCGTGACCACGGCTCGATCCATGACGACCTGGTCGGGCTCTTTATCTGCTCAAATTGCAAGGCTGCCGGCGTGACCGCCGGCAGGTGTTCTTCACATGCATTCCTGACTACGAAGGCCAGCAGCGGGCGCACAATCGCGACTGGAAGCCGACCTTCGAAAGTGAAGGGCTCGAAACGCGGGAACCTTTCATCCGCGAGCCGCTTTGTGTGCATGTCCCAAGCCGTGCAACCACCCATATTGCCAAAGGGTAGCCCAGATCGGGACGTCAACTGTGAAGTCGCGTTGGAAGTCGCATTTGCAGCCCTGGTGACCGCCTCGGAAGCGCAGGGGTGGACGCCGCGCGAAACGGCTGCAGCCCTACTGAAAATCGCAACGGAGCATGCCCAGCGGTTCAGGCTTGTGCCGGCTGAGCCGCCAAGGTGGCGAACGCGAAGAGGTATGTTGATCGCGGGTGCCGCGCTCGTGTTTTTGCTGTGTGCGGCCATCGTTTGGTGGGGTGCTTAGATGACGATCAACGTTTCGCCCCCCGGATACGGCCGTTGCCGCGGTCGTGTTGATGGCGTTGCCGCCTGGACGTTGGATTGCGCGACGCTCGCCTAAGTTCATCCGGCCAGCGCCATGCCGACAGCTATGCCTATGCCCATCACCAGCCCTGCAGCGAGTTCCCGCCATATTCGACGGCAATGGCTAAGACCACCACTCGCTACGCCTACGTGCTGAACGAAGAGGTGGCGGCGGCGATGGAGTTGCTACAAAACGCTGCCGCGAAGTCCCGAAAAAAGTCCCGAACTAGGAAGGCGAAAACGGCGTAACGCGGTGACTTTAAATAGAAATCCGCGCTTGCGCCCAATTTCCTCGGGGTCAAGGGGTCGTCGGCTCGAATCCGGCCACTCCGACCATTTCAAAACTTGGACTTGCCCCCAGAAATCCATCATACCCCAGCCGCCGGCGCGGTCAGCGCCGCCGGCCGCAACTGCCGCTGATGGCGGTATTCCAATGCGATGGCGCCCCAGATCAATCCGAGCAGCAGATAGACGTGGCGCCAGTGATCGATGTCGATGAAGGTGCCCAGCGCGATATTGCCGATGAAGGCGACATAGGCGCACAGAAGGTAGGGCTGCCACGGCCTGTCGCGCAGGAGAATGCGGAAGCCGGCCGCTATCGTCCAGCCGGTCAGTGTCAGGAACGACACGAAGCCGAGCCAGCCATAGTCCATCAGCATTTTTAGCCAGATGTCGTGTGTGTCCTCGCCGAACATCGTGCCGAAGACGAGCGGGCCGATGCCGAGCGGATGCTCAAGCGCCATCTGGAAACCGATCGTGTACCGGGCGAAACGGCCGAGGCGGGCAGTATCGTAGCTCTGTTCCAGCTGGGCGCGGCTGGAGAACATTTCTGAAACGCCCGGCAGTTGCAGGATGACGAGCATGGCGATGACCAGCAGCGAGATGGCGGCGATGGTCATGACGACGACACGCAGCCGGAATTTTCCGCTGGCGCTCTGCAGGAACAGGGCGCCGGTGAGCAGGATCGCCGAAACGCCGAACATGCCCCAGGCGCCGCGCGAGAAGGAGAAGAAAATGCCGGCCGTGATGATCAGCAGCGGCACCGCCAGCAACGGCATGCGTGAGATCGGCCCTGTCAGCAGGAGATAGAGCATGTAGATGCCGGGCAGCACCAGGAACGGCCCGAACACATTCGGATCCTGGAAGGCGCCGGTGGCGCGGTCGTATTTGGTGAAGATCTCCGCCCCCGGGAAGGCATGGAAATAGCCCGCTATCCCGAGCAGCGAAGTCAGCACCGCCGATATCACATAGGCCAGGAAGATCACCCGATAGAGACTGGACTGGACCGATGTCACCGAGGCAAAGAACACCGCGGTGAAGGCAAGGAACAGCGACACGGAGAGATAGAGCGGGGTGCCGGCAATATCCGACATCTGCGTCATCGAGATCATGCCGCCGATGTTCATGACCACCAGCAGCACCAGCAGCGGCGCCGCCGCGCGCGATATCCTCAGGCCGAACAAGCACCACACTATGATCAGCCCGACCATGTAGAGGTCGTATGGCGCCGGCTCGGCGATGACGAAGCCGGACAGGAAGACGCCGAGGAAAACCGCGCTCGACGCAATCAGCGCGATCAGCTTGGCGTTGACTGCAGCCGGCGGCAGTTCATGCGCGACGGCGCTCAATAGGCATTTTCCGTATTGAGCAGCCGGATCGGTGTCAGGAACAGAATCCTCAGATCGAACAGCAGCGACCAGTTCTCGATATAATAGAGGTCGTATTCCGTCCGCATGCGAATCTTCTCGTTGGTGTCCATCTCGCCGCGCCAGCCGTTGATCTGCGCCCAGCCGGTGACGCCGGGCTTGACCTTGTGGCGTGCGAAATAGCCGTCGACCACCTCATTGTAGAGAAGGTTGTGCGACTGCGCGGCAATGGCATGCGGGCGCGGCCCGACCAGCGAAAGCGAACCGAAAAGCGAATTGAAGAACTGCGGCAATTCGTCGATTGAGGTCTTGCGGATGAAGCGGCCGACTCGGGTGACGCGCGGGTCGTTCCTGGTCACCGTCCGCCTGGCCGTTGGGTCGGCCTTGTCCGTGTACATCGAACGGAACTTGTAGACCTCGATGATCTCGTTGTTGAAGCCATGCCGCTTCTGGTGGAACAGCACCGGTCCCTTGCTGTTGAGCTTGATGGCGATCGCGGTCACCAGCATGACCGGCGAGAACACGACGATGCCGATGATCGAGAAGACGATGTCGAAGGCGCGCTTGGCGACCGAATCCCAGTCGTTGATCGGCTTGTCGAAGATATCGAGCATCGGCACCGAGCCGATATAGGAATAGGCGCGCGGCCGAAACTGCAGCGCGTTCGAATGCGCCGAGAGCCGGATATCGACCGGCAGCACCCACAGCTTCTTCAAAAGCTGCAGGACACGCGATTCGGCGGTCAGCGGCAGCGACACGATCAGCATGTCGATGCGGGCGATGCGGGCGAACTCGATAAGCTCGGAAACGGTGCCGAGCTTCGGATATCCGGCGACGATGGGTGGCGAGCGCTTGTCGCCGCGGTCGTCGAAGATGCCGCAGATGCGGATGTCGTTATAGGGCTGCCTTTCGACGGAGCGGATCAGGACTTCCGCCGCCGTGCCGCCGCCGACGATGACGGCCCGGCGCTCCATGCGCCCGTCGCGCGCCCAGCGCCGGATCAGCTTGGACATCATTAGCCTGAGGCCGAATATCAGCATGAAGCCGACAACGAACCAGGTGCCGAAAAACAGGCGCGAATAGTCTTCCGACATCTTCATGGCGAATGCCGTCAGCGCCATCAAGGCGAAGGTGCCGGCCCAGACCAGCAGGAGACGGCCGAAATTGGCGAGCGGCCGCATCAACGAGACGACCTGGTAGCAGTCGGTGACGTCGAACAGCACCACGGCGAGGAACGAGGCGGCGGCGATCGTCAGCGGGTATTGCCAGGCGAGATGGCTGAAGAAGCCGACATGGTAGAAATAGACGCAGAGGCCCGACAGGAACAGCAGCGCGAATTCGACCATGCGTAGGACGCCGCTGACCATGATCGGCGACATGGTATCGCGCCTGTATTGCGACGCGACCTGACGGGCGACGTCGTTCATCCCGCCAAGCTTATCGTCGCTGGCCGGGCCGTCGAATTTGCGCACCGCGACTATCGAAAAGCGGCGTGCGGGATCGATCTCGTTCATGGGTGCATCCGCGAAGCTTCCCTCAGGTGAATAGCAAAAGAGAGCTAAGAAACCCTTGAAACAACAGGTGGCTTTGGAGAAGCTTTGGGGCTAGCGCCCTTTGGGGCTAACGCTTGAGCGCGGCGAAATAGGCCGTCTCGATCGCGGCGGCCATCACGTCGGCGCCGAATCGCGTCTTGAGGTCGGCGGTGTCGGGCATCAGGCTGCTATACGCTTCGGGGTCGGCCAGCGCCGCGCTCATCTTGCCGGCGAGTTGGCGCGGGTCGGGCCGGATCAGGGCAGGGGAACCGGCGCCAAAAATTTCCGGGATGCCGCCGACGGCGGTGGCGATCATCGATTTGCCGGCGGCGAGCGTTTCCAGAACGATGTAAGGCATGGCTTCCGCGCGCGAGGGAACGACAACCAGTTCGGCCAGTGCGAAGGCTTTGCGCGCCGGCATCGGCGGCAGGAAGCGCATATGGCCTTCGAGCCCGAGCCGTTTCACTTGCGCATAGTAGCGCGGCAGGTCGTCGCCGTCGCCGACCATCACCGCTTTCACCGGGCGGCCGAGCCGCGTTCCGGCAAGGACCAGCGCATCGATGAAGATGTCCGGTCCCTTGAGGTCGCGCATCATGCCGATATAGAGGACGTCGGCCGCATTCTGCTCGGTCCGCACCGGCTCGAACTCGGCGGCGCTCAGGCCATTGTAGACAAGGTTGTTCGGGACGGGCGGTTCGCCGACCTTCCTGCGATATGTCTGCCTTTCGTAATCGGAGACAAACAGAAGGTAGTCGGTGAAGCGCGCCATGAACCGTTCGAGCGCGAAGAACAGCGTGCCCGTGGCGGTGGTCTCGTCATAATGAAGAGAGCCGCCGTGAGGCGAATAAAGGCGGGCTACGCGAGACCTTGATACCCGCAACAATGAGCCGAAAAGGCGGGCATAGGCGCCACCCTTGGCGCCGTGCCCGTGGAGCACGTCCGGCCGCAATTCCTTGATGATCCCGAAGGTGCGCCAGGCCGAGGCGAGGTCGCCCGGTCCGACATGCCGCTGCATCGGCGTACGATGGATGCCGAGTGCCATTGTGCCCTTCATCTGTTCGAACAAATGTTCCTCGAAGTCGCCGCCCGTCGTCGAATCGCAGACGATGCCGACGGCATGCCCGGCGGCGGCCTGCGCCTCGGTCAGGTCGCGCACGTGACGAAAAATCCCTCCGATAGGTGAGCGAAAGCAGTGAACGATCCTGAGTGTGTCCGCCACGTGGACTAGAACAGGCGTTCGCGAACATAGACCGTGTCGCCGGGCAGGAGCGGGTCGGAGGTGGCCACGCGACCGGTCATGACTTTGCCGTTGATGTCGCGGGTGATATCGACGCTTTCCTGGTTGGCGCGGGGACTGAAACCGCCGGCGATGGCAATCGCCTTTTGCACGGTCAGGCCGGGAACATAGGAGTACTGGCCCGCGGCACCGACTTCGCCCATGATGAAGATCGGCCGGTAGCGGTCGATCTCGACCGAAACGTCCGGATCGCGCAGGTAACCCTGGCGTAATTTGTCGGCGATCTCGCCTTCAAGTTGCTGTGCGGTGTGGCCGCGCGCCGGTACGGCGCCGACGAGCGGGATCGACAGGTAACCGGATTGGTCGACGCTGTAGACGTTGGTCAATCCTTCCTGCTCGAACACGGTGACGCGGACCCGGTCGCCGGCGCCGAGGCGATAGGGCTGATCGAGCATTTTATGAAAGGCGGCCGGCGCCGGCCGGTAGCTGGAGCAGCCGGCAAGCAACGACACGGTGAGCAGCGCGCGGAAGAGGGAAGCAGTGCTTTTCATGGCCGGACACGTACCTTCGACTGGCCGCCGTTACACCGCGGCAAACTCTGAGGATCGAGGCCCGTTATCATCCCGTTAGGGTTAATGGCCGGTAAAGGTGCACGGCCGAAGCGGCGGCAACCGACAGAAGACGGCCGGTTCCGATGCTTTTACCTGCCGCTTGCGAGTAAAAACCTAACAGATGCTTACCGCGATATTAACGGCTGAGTTACCATAGTTGTTTACGGTGCATCCTGACCAATGCATGTCGCCCCAAAAGTGCGCAGCGGTTTTGCGACAACGACATGCATGAAAACAAGAGCTTAAGCGCGTCGCATGAACCTGTTCAACGCGACGTGCTTTAGGTACCGGAGCAGGATGCATGTCCGTTCAATCCGCGGCCGCAGATGTCGACGTCGATCTCAGGCAGCTCTTCGCAAGCATTGCGAGGACTTGGCTGCGCATTCTAGTCGTCGCGCTTGTCATAACCGGTCTGGCGTTCGCGCTCACCTGGCTCGCCACGCCGCATTACAGGGCCGAAACACGGCTTTTGATCGAAACGCGTGAATCGGTCTATACGCGCCCCGACGGCACCAACGACAACGACAAGCCGATTCTCGACGAGGAAGGCGTGACCAGCCAGGTCGAGGTCATTTCCTCGACCGACATCCTCAAGCAGGTTGCGCAGAAGCTCAATTTGTCGCGGCTTGCCGAATTCGACGAGACTGCGGACATGCCGGTACTGAGCCGTCTGCTCGTCATCGCCGGCCTGAAAAGCGACCCCAACGAAATTCCGCCGGAAGAACGCGTGCTGACGAAGATGCGCGAGAAGCTCAACGTCTATCGCGTTGAAAAATCTCGCGTTATCGTCATCGAATTCTCCTCGGAAAATCCCCGGCTCGCTGCTGAAATTCCGAACGCCATAGCCGACGCTTACATCTCCGTCCAGGGCAATGCCAATATCGAATCGAATTCCGCCGCGACCGACTGGCTGGCGCCGGAGATCGCCGACCTGTCGAAGCGGGTGAAGGATGCCGAGGCCAAGGTAGCAAGCTACCGCGCCCAGTCCGATCTTTTGATGGGCGGCAACAATTCGGTGCTCGCCACGCAACAGCTTTCCGAACTGTCCAGCGAACTGTCGCGGGTGCGGGCAAATCGCGCCTCGGCGGAAGCGACTGCCGACAGCGTGCGCAGGGCGCTGCAGAATGGCGGCTCGCTGGATGCGGTACCGGAGGTGCTGTCTTCCGAACTCATCCAGCGGCTGCGCGAGCGGCAGGTCGAGCTCAAGACCAACATAGCCGACCTTTCCACCTCATTGCTCGATAATCATCCGCGCATCCGGGCGCTGAAGTCGCAGCTTGCCGATCTCGACCGCCAGATCCGCAACGAGGCGGAAAAGATCATGAAAGGGCTGATGACGCAGGCGCAGACCGCCCAGGCCCGCGAAAACCAGCTTGTCGCCGACGTCAACACGCTGAAGGCGGCATCGGCGCGCGCCGGCGATCAGCAGGTCGAACTGGACGCGCTGCAGCGCGAAGCGACCGCCCAGCGGCAACTGCTCGAATCCTATCTCACCCGTTACCGCGAGGCGTCCTCGCGCAAGGACAGCAACTATCTGCCGGTCGACGCCCGCGTCTTTTCCCGCGCGGTGGCGCCGTCCGAGCCCTATTTCCCAAAAATCCTGCCGATCACCGGTGCGGCCTTCGTCGGCTCGTTGCTGGTCATGGCGATCGTTACGCTTCTGCAAGAGCTGTTTTCGGGTCGCGCCATGCGGCCGGCCGCCGGCGCCCGCTTCGAGCGGATCGAACAGGTCGCGATGCCGGTTGCCCGCGAACCGTCCAACCGCGAACCGGCCGATATCGAGGACGTCGAGGATCGGGCGGCGGAAGCGCAGGCAGAGCCGGAAGCGGCTGCCGCGGCGCAAGCAACTGCCCCAGCAACTGGCGAGGACGGCGAGCCGGCGCGCCCCACCCTTGGCGAGGTCGAAATCGACAGGGCGGTGGAAAAACTGATCACAAGCGCTGCGGCACGCGCCATATTCGTGTCGCCGGAAGGCGACGAGGCGGCCGCCTCGGCGGTGCTGGTGGCGCGTGAGGTTTCCGACGCCGGCCTGCGTGTGCTCCTGCTCGATCTCACCGCTTCGGGCGCCGCCTCGCGGCCAATGCTGGACAGCGGACTTTTCCCGGGCATCACCAATCTGCTCGCCTCCGAAGCGCAGTTCAGCGACGTGATCCACCCCGATCTCTATTCGGACTGCCACGTCATTCCCGTCGGCACCGCCGATCCGGTCCGCGCCATGCGCGCCGCCGACCGCCTGCCGATCATCATGCAGTCGCTGACCACCGCCTACGATCTGGTCGTGGTCGAGTGCGGACCCGCAGACGCGCAAGGCATCAGCCGCCTTGTCGGCGAGGACACCGAGGTCTTCCTGTCGCTGCTGGAGCCGGACGACGAGGTGGCTCAGGCCGCAGTCGAGCTGATCGAGAGCGGCTATCCCGACCTGACCCTGGTGACGCCGGTCGGCCACGAGACGCCAGGGACGCCGGTACCCGGACGGCGCTCCGCCGCCTGAGACGGTTCGATAACTCTCTTGAACATCCCGGAAATCTCGGCAGCGATCAGCTGTCGTCTTCGCCCGCGGCAGGTGCTGCCTGTCCGGCGGTCCTGCGGCGCAGCATCTTGGTCAGCTTCCAGATCGTCGGGCTGTTCTTGATGACGGCTTTCAGGCGCGCGCCTTGCCGCAGGACGAACACCAGCGCGCGGCCCTTCATCGTCAGCGGAATCAGGACCTCGAAATGCTGGGTCTCGATATCGCACCACAGCCGCTTGTACGGTTCGTCGCCGACCGAGAAATCATAGACATCGAACCCCCTCTCGCAGGCTTCCTCGATGTTGTCGAAGAACAGGAAGTCGCCGGGGCTGGCATGGGCGACGTCGTCGTCGGCGATCGCTCCGAACTCGCAGATCAGGCGTTTTCCCGAGCGGCTCGATCCGGTGACGGCGCGAAGCTTGCCCGCGACTTCGAGCCCGTGCAGCACGAAGGACGGCGTGTCGTCGGAAAGCGCTTCGACGAACAACGCGCGGAAGAAAGCACGAACCTTCGGCTCGCCGAAGACGTTAGCGACGCCCATCTTGCGGAAGCGGAACTCCTTCATCTCGAAAAATGCATCGAGCAGTCTGTTCACCTCGTCCACTGTCTGCGCCTCGATGCGGCGGTGGCTGCCGACGGCTTCTAACTTGCGTGCCTGCGAGCGGTGCCTCTTGCGCCTGCGCTTGCCGCTCGCGCGGGAGAGCAGTGCATCAAAACCTCCCGCCAAGTCGACGGCCAGCGACAGGTTGGGGCTGGGAAAATGTGGGAGGGATAGAAGCGGATTGGCAATGCCGTCGAGATCGGGCAGCAGCCGTTCCAGTGCGACGAGGTCGATGTCCCGCCGCGCCCTGGCGATCGCCGCCAGCATCGAGCGGACTGCCGCGCCATCCGCCTTGGTCAGCCAAGACGGATCGGCGGCGGCGAAATTGCCGTTGGCATGCCGGCCGCCCATGAAACGGGCGACGCGGAACGGACCGCGGCTGGTGACTTCCAGCGCCAACGAAAAAGCCGGTCGGCCGTCAGCGTTCAGCGTCACCAAGACGGTGTTCGCTTCGGCATATCTGGCCCAGTTCAGGATCCAGGCCGGGCTTTGCGCCGGCGCGAACAGCGCCGAACCGCAGAACTCGGCATAGCCCGCAAGTGCCGCACCGCCGGCGACCGAGACCGACAGGCCGGCATGATCCGCAGGCAACGCGCGCGGCGCCGCCTCCATTGCTTCGAGCCGATTGCCGTCAAATGACGCGGTGGCGTCAACCATACCTCAATCCTTTAAGGCGTATTCACCGCGATTGGGGGCTCGCATAGGCGCATTCCGTGCTTGGATGAGCCTAGGCGCAAAAGGTGAATGAATGATCGACGGGGGCGAGGCGATCCGGAAACTGGCGCTCAACGTCGTCCGCTATACCGGTCTTGCCCCGCTGGCCAAGCCGTTTGTCGGCGGCATCGGCGCCATCCTGATGCTGCACCGGGTCACCGCGAGGCCGGAAAAACCTGATAGCGTCAACCGGCATCTCAACATCGCGCCGGAGTTCCTCGACGCCGTGATCGCCGATATGACGGTGAACGGCTATGCATTCGTCACGTTGGACGAGGCGATCAAGCGCATCAAGGCCGGCGGCAAGGATGGCCAGTTCGCGGCGATCACCGCCGACGACGCCTACCGCGACAACATGGCCGAAGCGCTGCCGGTGCTGGAAAAGCACGGCGCGCCGGTCACCATCTATGTCGCGCCGGGGCTGATAAACGGCGCCGCCGATCTATGGTGGGAGGTGGTCGAGGACATCGTCAGCGCGCGCGACCGGTTGATTCTGACAACACCGGACGGTCCGGTGACGATCGATTGCTCGACCCCGGGCAAGAAACTCCAGGCCTTTGCGCGCCTGCACGACTATCTGACGCTGGACGTCGGCGAGGAGGACCAGCGCGCGGTGCTGCGCGAATTGGCGCGGTCGAACGGTATCGAGCGGGACGCGCGCCAGAGCACGTTGATGAACTGGGACGAGATCCGCGCCATGGCAGGGCATCCGCTAGTGACGATCGGCGCGCACACCGTCAATCATCGCAATCTGAAGCGGCTTCCCGAAGCCGATGCGCGGCACGAGGTCGACGACGTCAGGCGCATATTGCAGGCGGAACTCGGCGAGGCGCCGCGCCATTTCGCCTATCCCTATGGCTATGCCAGCGCCGTTGGCGACCGCGAAGTCGGCTTTGCCCGCGACGCCGGCTATGCCTCGGCGGTGACGACGCGTCACGGCGTGCTGCGCGCCGAACATGCCGGCTTCCTGCACGCGCTGCCGCGCATTTCGCTCAACGGTCGCTATCAGAGCGTTGCCCATATCCGCACGATGCTGTCGGGTGTGACGACGCCGCTGGCCAATGCCGGCAAGATGCTTGTCACCATCTAGTGGTGAGAGTCTGACACTTGGTACCGGTGGACGGCAAGAACCGACCCCTTGCGGACCATCCCTGATGGGAGGTCAAGGGAACGTCGTGACCCCTAGCTGCCGTTTCGTGGAACCACCTTGGAAGTCCGGGTCAGGTCAAACCCGGTCGTTTGCGAATGGCAATTTTGAAGCCGTGTGCGAAAACGCGATCTTCGGTCGATAGGCGGGACTTATGCCGGTGTCCCGTTGTCGCAAGTGCGCCACGGGATGGAGGTCCAATGGACGATCAATAAAACTAGAATTATGCTGGTAGTGGCAGAACCGACTGGGATTGGACTTCTCCGCTACAAAGGCGGAAACTGTGCGTTGAGGTCAAAAGGAATAATTGCCAACGCCGTCCTTCGGGTAAGCTTGGTGCCTCCCTCCTCATCGGCCGCCATTTCCTTTAGGATGCTTCAGGATTGCGGGAGCTGGCTATGGCCGTGGATCGCGTTCAGCGCAGAATGGCTGCCATCCTTGCAGCCGATGTGGTCGGCTACAGCCGGCTGATAGGCAGGGATGAGGAAGGTACTCTTGCGACCCTGAGAGCCTATCGCCAGATCATTGACCGGCTGATTGTGCACCATGAGGGACGGGTGTTCGGCAGCGCCGGAGACAGTGTCATCGCGGAGTTCGCAAGCCCTGTCGAGGCGCTGCGGTGTGCCACCGAAATCCAGTTGGAAATCGATAGACAGAACGCCGACCTCCCCGAGCCAGGCCGCCTGCGATTTCGCATCGGCATCAACCTCGGCGATGTCGTCGTAGAGGGTGACAACCTCATGGGCGACGGCGTCAACGTCGCCGCGCGTTTGGAACCGTTATCACGGCCGGGCGGAATATGTGTCTCCGAGGCGATCTATGCGCAGGCTCGCGATCGGCTTTCGCTCGATTTCATCGATCTTGGCGAGCACAAGGTGAAGAATATCGCCCGGCCTGTGCACGTCTATCGTGTACCCCTCGCTTCGGAGGAACAGGTCAGGTCGCCTTTTCGCGGTCTCGACGTCTTCGAATTTGAAAACGCCGACCTCTTTTTCGGCAGAGCGCGGGCGATCACTGCTTGCACCGAAAGGCTGGAGCAGCTGGCAGCCAACGGCAAAGCATTTTTGCTCATCTACGGGATGAGCGGCTCCGGCAAGTCTTCTCTTCTGCGCGCGGGGCTGATGCCTTCAATCACCCGACCCGGCGCAGTGGTAGGCATCAGTTTGTGGCGCCGTTGCCTGATCCGCCCGTCCGAAGGGCCTGATGCTGTCGCCTCGTTGACCGCGGGACTGCTTCGCGAAGGTGCTTTGCCCGAGTTGGCTCTCGAACTGACAGCGGCAGAGCTGACTCAACTCTGTCGAAGCGCTCCCGATCGCGCGATGACTCTGATCCGCCAGGCACTCGGCAAAGCAGCCACCACCGCTGGCTCGGTCCCTTCGCAAATACGATTGCTGATCGCCATCGATCAGACAGAGGAGCTGTTCACGACGGAGAAGGAACCGGCGTCGCGCGAAGCGCTTGTGCGGCTCTTGGCGGCGTTCGCCGGCAGCGGACTGGTCTGGGTGATTGCGACGATCCGGTCGGATTTCTTTCACCGCTGCGGCGAAGTCCGAGGTTTCTCGGCGCTGAAGGACGGCCTCGGCAGCTATGAGCTCTTGCCGCCGACGAGCCCTGAGATCGCGCAGATCATTCGCGAGCCGGCTCGTGCTGCCGCACTCCGCTTCGAGGAGCGCGCCGATCTGGGGCGGCTCGATGATGTGCTGCAGGACGCGGCAGCCGCCGATCCCGGATCGTTGCCGCTTCTCGAATTCGTTCTCGATGCGCTGTACGAGGTAGGCCGGGAGCGCCGGATCCTCACCTTTGCTGCGTATCGTGCGCTTGGCGGCCTCGAAGGGGCGATCGCGCGCCGCGCCGATGAAGTCGTCGACGCGCTCCCGCCCGACATCCAGGAGGCATTGCCGGCGGTGCTGCGCGCTCTCACCACGGTGCGTCCGGGCGATGAAACTGTTACGGCAAGTCCAGTCCTGCTCAGCGAAGTGGCTGGAAAGCCCGCACGATTGGCTCTAGTCGACGCGCTGATCGCCGCCCGGCTCCTCGTCAGTGATGAAGATGCCGCGGGCCATGTCTTCGTCCGCGTGGCCCATGAGGCGCTGCTCAGCCGCTGGCCGCGCGCCAGCGACATTGTCAACGCGAATAGGAGCTTCCTCGAGACGCGGGCTCGGCTCAAGGCTGACGCCCATCGATGGCACTCGGACAACAAGAACCGCGATCTTTTGCTGCCGTCCGGCAAGCGTCTCGCCGAGGGCGAGGAATTGCTGCTGTCGAGACGCCAGGAAGTCGACGATCAAGTCGTTGAATACATCGAGGCGTCCTCACGTGTCCAGAAGGAGAGAGAGGAGAAGGACCGGCAAGCAGAGCGGGCACTGATCGAGGCTGCTGAAGTAGCAAGACGCGAACGCTTGGAGCGCGAGGCCGACCGGCTCGCGGGAGAAGCTGAGCGTCGGGATCTGGCAGCAACTGCTGCGATACAGCTGGCACGACGTACGCGCTATGCGGCCATTGTCGCGACGGTGTTGGCTCTCTTGGCTGGAGCAGGCGCATTCATTGGGTTCAGAGGACAGCAGGAAGCAATGCGGCAGGCGGTGCTGGCGCAAATGAGCGCGGACAAGGCCAGGTCGGCCGAGAGGAAGGCCCTTGAGGCGCGCGACCAGGCGCTGCGCAACCAGTCTCTTTCGCTTGCGTTTCTTTCGCAGCAAACCGCAACGAGCGGTAATACTGAGGCCGCGGTTTTGCTGGCGCTCGAAGCGCTGCCGACGGGCACATCTGAACACAGACGCCCGTACATCGTTGATGCGGAGGCCGCGCTTTACAAGGCTTTGTTAGCGCATCGTCAAACGAGGATCTTCCACCAAGACGCCAGTGTGACACATGCAGCTTTCAATCGGACCGGCGACCGCATTGTCACCTCATCGCATGACGCGACGGCACGCATTTGGGACGCCCTGAATGGTACCGAGACTGCGGTTCTGAAGGGCCACCAAGGCGCCGTTGAGAGAGCCGAGTTCAGCCCGGACGGAAGCCGCGTCATTACAGTTGCTAGAGATGGCACCGCGCGCATGTGGAACGCCACCTCAGGGGAGCAGCTCTTTTTACTTCAGCCGGTCGGCAATTTTCCTACGGCGATTTTCAGCCCAAACGGCACCCGGGTGCTGACAGCGGGGGAGAACAGCGATGCATCACTCTGGGACGCTCAAACCGGAAGGAAAATCCTAAGTGTAGAGAGACGTGGAAGCTCCCTGGCTAGCTTTAGTCCCGATGGCCAGAGCTTCGCAATCGCACAACGCGATCAACGCTCCGTTCTTATCTGGAATGCGGAAGATGGCAAACTGAACCGGACTCTGCGGGTTAACGCTTGGCCGTACAGCGTCGCATTCAGCCCGGACGGAAGCCGGATCCTGATAAGCTCGTGGGGCCCAATTTCATACCCTTTCCTTTCGCATCTTTGGGACGTGTCGAAAGGCATGGAAATTGCGACATTGGCCGGTCACAAGAGCGACACACAATTGCAAGGCGTAATGTTCAGTCACGACGGCCGTCGAATTGCGACGGTATCACTCGATGGTAGCGCACGACTCTGGGACGGAATCTCGGGTAATTTGCTTGGCGTGCTCGGCCAGGAGTCCTCGGGGCTCAAACTAAGTTACATGGGCCCGGATGAGCGCGATCAGGAGATGAACAGCGTCTTCAGCCAAGACGATCGGTTCTTGGCTGCCGCTTCCCTCAACGGCACGGTTCGTATTTGGGATGTCGAGCGCACGTCGCTGCTCACCACCATCATCGGCCATGACGCCTTGGTCGAGCACGTGGAATTCAGCCCAGTTAACAACAGCATTCTTCTCACTGCATCGCACGATCGCACTGCTCGGCTCTGGGATATCGACGGGGTTCTGACAACTGCGCTGTCCCATGAATATCCGCCGACCTTTGCGGTATTTAGTCCCGATAATGTGCACCTTTTGACTGGAGGTGGGGATAGCGCAGCGCACCTGTGGGAGGTTGTAAGCGGACGTCAGATAGCCGAGCTTGACACACACGAAACTGTCCAAAGTGCGACGTTCAGCCGTGATGGAAGTCGCGTTGCAACCGCATCTCTTGGGGGCCGAGTTCTTGTTTGGGACGTTGCAAGCAGACGCGAGGTCGCGCAGCTCAAATCTCGTGACGGGCTACTTCAAGTTCAGTTTAGTCCCAAGGGAGACCTGTTAGCGACGGGTTCGGCTCACGGTACCGCACAGTTGTGGGACGCGGCAAGCGGCGCCGAACTGGCCACCATCAAGACAAGCGGGAAGTTGCCACAGGCGATTTTCGGCCGGGACGGGGATCTCGTCCTTACCGCGACGGACGACAACGCTGCCCGCCTTTTGAAGACGGACGGAACTGAATTCAAGGTTCTCATCGGGCATCAGAACCGAATCACCGCGGCCGCTTTCAGTCCAGACGGCCAACTGGTTGTCACGGGTTCATTCGACCGCACCGCGCGGATCTGGTCGATCAAGGACGGAAACAGTGTCGCGACGCTGAAGGGCCACAGCGACGAGCTGACAGCAGTCGCGTTCAGCCAGGACGGTCAGTCTCTGCTAACTGCCTCACGCGATGGGACCGTTCGAATCTGGAGCGTTCCGGTAGGAACAGAAAAGGTCGTTCTCAGGGGTCACATCGGCGCAGTGGACAGCGCGCAAATCAGTCCTAACGGTTTGTATGTCGTGACGACGTCGTCTCAGGATCGCACGGTCAGGCTCTGGGCGGCGCAGTCGGGGCGCGAGATCGCAGTGCTTGCCAGCCGGGAGGACGAGGCCAACCGACCGGCGCTGATGCGGGCGGCTTTCAATTCCGATGGAACGAGGATCGCAATCGTGTCCGGTGATGATAGCGTCCGAATAATTCGCGCGTTCCAAACACCTCTGGACCTCATTGACTACGCACGTGGGATTGTTCCACGCGAACTGACCGCCTGCGAACGGCGACGTTTTTTCCTTCCTGTCGAACGTGAAGTTGGCGACTGTCCAAGCTGATATCGCTCCAATGCGCTGTCGACCTCACCACGCGATGGTCGGCGTCAGCCGATCCGAGCTAAGAGCGAATGGCAGTTCTGGCGTTCAAAAATTCCGCCTTGCTGAACCGCAATTTTGAAACCGGGTGCAAGAAAGTGATCTTCGGTTGATAAACGGAGCCTATGCCAGCCCACCTTCTCGTACGTGCGCCCTAGAGGAGGTCTAATGGGACGGCCAATCAGCGACGTTTTATGCAGCCAGCGGCAAGGGTGCTAGAGCAAGGGCATTGGTGAGCGGCCGGGATGCGTCGACTCCCGTCGTTGGATGTTTGTCAACTGAAAAGCCGCTTCTGGCGCCGCCTGCGCGTTCCGATCGGCGACACGGAAGGCAGAAAACCACCCTGAGCTGCCCTACGCGTCGGGTAGCAAGCGTCAGGCTTTCACCATCTAGCGGCGGCGAGCGAGCCTCAATTCTTCGGCCGCGGGGGCTCCAGGATCAGCCATTTGATGATGCCCTTAGCAGGCAGCACCCAGAGCATGCCGCTGAGCAGGAAGAACAGGAAATGCGCCCACGGTCCCGATTCCGCCAACTGGGCAACCGCCACAATCGATGCGACCAGCGCATAGACGATGACCAGCGCCACCAGCAGGATTGTTCCGATCAGTTTCTTCAGGCGAATGGGCATTTCGCGATCCGGTTGATCCCTATCGCTTAGGCCCAACGGAAGAGGCACGCAACCCGCAAGAAGCGGCGCGACGGCGTGCCGCGCTGTCCGGTCTTGCCAGCGGGATTGCGATGGTTCACCAATCCGCGACTGCAACCTGCCGGGACAAGCCTATGGCTGCCATATCAGCTGCCGCGCCTTTCGTGGCCCGCGACCGCGACCTGCGCAACCGGGCGCTGGTGCGCGGCTGGCTCTACGTCGTGCTCCTCGTGCTGTCTGTGCTGGTGCTGGTCGGCGGCGTCACCAGGCTCACCGAATCCGGGCTTTCGATCACCGAATGGAAGCCGATCCACGGTATCATCCCGCCGCTCAAGGACGCCGAATGGCAGGAGGAATTCCAGCGCTACCAGCAGATCCCGCAATATGCCGAGCTCAACAAGGGCATGAGCCTCGAAGCGTTCAAGTCGATCTTCTGGTGGGAATGGTTGCATAGGATCCTGGCGCGCGGTGTCGGCGTGGTTTTCGCCGTGCCGCTGGTGTTTTTCTGGGCGACGCGCCGCATCGAACGCGGTCTTGGGCCGAAACTGTTAGGCATTCTTCTTCTCGGCGGCCTGCAGGGCGCGATCGGCTGGTGGATGGTGGCGTCCGGACTGGTCGACCGGGTCTCCGTCAGCCAGTACCGGCTGGCGACGCATTTGACGCTGGCGGCGCTGATCTTCACCGCGACCATGGTGGTCGCGCGTGGATTGGCCCCGCACTCCGAGCCCGCCGCCGACCGTTCGACGCAGCGTCTGGCCGGCTTTCTGGTGCTGCTGGCGCTGATCCAGATCTATCTCGGCGGGCTGGTCGCCGGGCTCGATGCCGGCCTGAGCTACAACACCTGGCCGCTGATGGACGGCAAGCTCATCCCCGGGGATCTGTTGATCCTCGAGCCGGCATGGCGCAACTTCTTCGAGAGCCCGAAGACGGTCCAGTTCATCCACCGGCTCGGCGCCTACGCGATCTTCGTCGCAGCACTTTGGCACATGATCGCGACGCACCGCCGCCAGCCAGGCACGACGCATGCGCACCGCGCGACGTTGCTGTTTCTGCTGGTGCTGGCGCAGGCCTTGATCGGCATCGGCACGCTGCTGATGCACGTGCCGCTGCACATGGCGCTGATGCATCAGGCATTTGCGCTTGTCCTGCTGGGTTTCGCCGCAGCGCATTGGCGCGGCACCAAGGGCGCTTATCCCATGCCCAACCAGATCGCCGTCAGAGGCTAAGCCGCACCGTCCTGATCGCCTTGGCAATGGACAATTCGCGGCTTTCCTCGATCGAATTGCCGTCTTCATGATGCCATGACGCCGACAGGCAGCCATAGGCGATGGCGTGATCAAGGATGGCTGGCGGCCTCTGGCCGAGCGTTCTGGCGAAGATCTCTGCCATGTCCCCAATCCGCCGGGGATCACGGCAAGGATCGTCGCGGTCGAGCGGGTTGTAGAATATGTTCGCCGCATCGAAGCCGGGATCGCCGAGAACGCCCTTAGGGTCGATCGCCAGCCAGCCGCGCGGTCCCAGCATGATGTTGTCGTGATGCAGGTCGCCATGCAGCGGCAGCACGTCGACGGGATCGGCCAACACCCGTTCCGCAGTCGCAGCCGCTTCGACGTAAAGGCTCTTTTCGCCGGCGTCGCGATCGATCTTCGCCTTGTTGAACAGGCTGGAAAACCGTGCCCGCAGCGGCTGCAGATCCGGTGGGGCAGGGTGGTCGGATGGCGAGAACAGTCTTGCCATCACTTCGGCCGCGATTGCTGTGGCGGCATTGTCTCCCTGCTCCGCGAGAACCTGTGACAGCAAGGTTTCGCCGGCATATTCGAGCAGCATGCAGTGACCGTCGCGGCCGAGCAGCCGCACCGCGCCTTCGCCGCGCCGCCAGGCGAGGAAATGCTCGCCGCGCAACTCGTCTTCGACATCGTCGAAAGCTTTGAGGGTCTTGACGATCGCCGGCGAACCGTCCGCGCGAACAACCTTCCAGACGCGGCTGCTGAACGTCTCGGCAATCAGTTCTGGCGCGGTGACCTTCCAGCGTTCTGGAAATGCCGGAGCGTCCATTCAGGGCTCGAGGCCGAGCATCAGATCCATGTTCTGCACGGCAGCACCCGAGGCGCCCTTGCCGAGATTGTCGTAGACGGCAAGCAGCAGCGCCTGGGCCCTGTCGTCGTTGGCGAAGACATAGAGCTTCATCCGGTTGGTGCCGTTGTAGATTTCGGGATCGATCTCCGGCACGCGCTCAAGATGCACATAGGGCGCCACCTCGACCACGCCGCCATCGATGGCGGCGAAATGGTCGGCGATCGCCGCATGGAGCTCGGCGCCGGTCGGCACATAGTCGAGGCCGCCGAGCTGCAGCGGCACCACGGTAATCATGCCTTGCGCGAAATTGCCGACCGCAGGCTGCATGATCGGATCATGCGACAGCTTCGCATAGGTCCTGAGCTCCGGCACATGCTTGTGCTGCAGGGTCAGCCCGTAGGGCAGGAATTCCGACGCATCCTCGCCCTTGGCGACATAGTCCTCGATCATCGGCCGGCCGCCGCCCGAATAGCCCGTAATGCCGTTGACGGTGACCGGAAAATCCGGCGGCAACAGCCCGGCCGCCACCAGCGGCCTGAGCGTCGCGATCGGGCCTTGCGGCCAGCAGCCCGGATTGGCGACGCGCTTCGCCCTGGCGATTGTCTTCGCCTGATCCTTGTCCATTTCGGCGAAACCATATTCCCAGCCCTCGGCCACGCGATGCGCGGTCGAGGCGTCGATAACCCTAGTGGTGTCGTTGGTGATCAGCGAGACGCTTTCCTTCGCGGCTGCGTCCGGCAGGCAGAGGATCGCGACATCGGCGGCGTTGAGGAACTCGGCTCTAGCTGCCGGTTCCTTGCGGCGCTCGGTCGGAATGGAGATGATCTCCAGGTCGCCGCGCTCGGCCAGCAGCGCCCTGATCTGGAGACCGGTGGTGCCGTGCTCGCCGTCGATGAAGATTTTCGGTTTCATTGCCTGCCTTTAATTCCTGATAGTTATATGCCGCTTGCCTGATTCAATGCGGCAACGACGTTATTGCCGCTGTTCAGCTCTTCGAGTCGGGCCTTTCGTTCCGCCAGCAGCCCGAGATAGTGCATGGCCACCGTCGACCCGGCAATTGCCGTTATATCGGCGTGATCATAGGCCGGCGCAACCTCCACGACATCGGCGCCGACGATATCGACCTGATTGATCTGGCGCAGCACCGACAGGATTTTTGCCGAGGACGGCCCACCGGCGACCGGTGTGCCGGTGCCGGGCGCGAAGGCCGGGTCCAGGCAATCGATATCGAAGGTGACATAGGCCTTCTTGCCGCCGGTGCGGTCGACGATGGCATAGGCGATATCGGACGCGCGCATTTCCTCGACTTCGTGGCCGTACAGGATCTTGATGCCGAAGGTGTCGGGTGCATGGGTGCGGATGCCGATCTGGATCGAACGGTCAGGATCGATAATCCCCTCCTTGACCGCACGGCCGACGAAGGAGCCGTGATCGATGCGCTTGCCGTCGTCCGGCCAGGTGTCCTGGTGGGCGTCGAACTGCACGAGGGCGAGCGGGCCGTGGATGGCGGCATGCGCCTTGAGCAGCGGCCAGGTGACGAAATGGTCGCCGCCGAGCGATAGCAGGAAGGCGCCGGATTTCAGGATCTTTGCCGCCTCGCGCTCGATCGTCCCTGGCGTCTTCTGGTGATTGCCACTGTCGAGCAGGCAATCGCCATAGTCGACCACCGCGAGATGTTCGAACAGATCGCGCGAGAACGGATATTGCGGATCGTTGTCGAGGATAGTCGAGGCGCGGCGAATCGCCTGCGGTCCGAAACGCGCGCCCGGCCGGTTGGTGACGGCGGCGTCGAAGGGGATGCCCCACACCACCGCGTCCGCGCCCTTCACGTCCTTCGTGTATTTGCGTCGCATGAACGACAGCGCGCCGGCATAGGTCGGCTCGAAGGACGCACCTGTCCTGGCCCGGGCGGTGAAGGCGTGGTCGATGTTGGTGTTCGGCATGAAGGTCTCCTGTGCGTCGAGGCGCAACCTTATTGGATATAATTCTCAGAAATGCGACCCCCTCCGAGGCCATGGACATTCGAGCTTGGTCACAAATTCTTGCTTGCCAGGTGAGCCCGCATGGCAAACCCGGAAATTGCGTAGGTAAGCATGAATGCAACCGAAAGTAGAAAGCCATGCCCTCATCGGATGGCATCGGCCGGGAGCGGAACAGATATGGGCCGCGCCACCCGGCCAAACCGACCGCTACGGCGGCGGCATCGATCTCGTCGACCTGATTGCTGGCGACCTGCTGATTGCCGTCGGTTCGAGGTTGCAGAACGGTCGCTTCAGCCGGCATTGACCTGACTTTTCGGCATTTGCGAAGCCGGCTTCGTTCACTGGGCTGTCACGTGCGTCGCTTAACCGGGTTCCCATCCGGTACGGAGCGATTCTCATGCAAACGACCTGGTTGAACCTTCTGCTCTCCGCCGCCTTGGCGCTGTTCACAGGCACGGCATCGGCAGGCGAAACACGCGCCAGACAGATTCTCGACCGTTTCGAACACGCCAACCAATGGCGCGACCATGTCATGGTGGCGGCACACCGCGCCGGCAGCATGCAGGCCAGCAAGACGCTCTATGCGGAGAACTCGATCGCCGCCGTCGAGGCATCGATCGCGCTTGGTGCCGAAATCGTCGAGGTCGACGTCAGGCGCTCCAAGGACGGCGAGTTCGTCGTCATGCACGACAGCTGGCTCGATCGCACGACGAACTGCAAGGGCGAGGTGGTCAAGCGCACGCTGGCCGAACTCAAGTCCTGCAGACTGGTGATCGAGGGCACTGGCGCCGTCACCGATGAGCCGGTTTCGACGCTGCGCGAGATGCTGGTGGCGACCAAGGACAGGATCCTCATTAACATCGACAACAAGCTCGACGTCGACAGCCTGGCCGGCATGATCGCGGTTGCGCGCGACCTGGGCATGGCCGAGCAGGTGATCGTCAAGGAAAACCTGTGGAACCCGGCCAGGATCACCACTGTCAAGGCCGCCATGGGCGCGATCGGCAGCGGTTTCCAGTTCATGCCGATCATCGCCGACGACGCGGTTCGCGACGCCGGTTTCGCCGAGAAAGTCAGCGGGGCCTTTTCGCCGCGCGCGGTCGAGATGATCAACTGGCGGGCCGGCGCGGAGGCGTTGACCGACACCGGCGGTCCGCTGTTCAGCCCCCGCATGCGCGCGGCGGCGATAAGGGGCGACTGGCACATCTGGGCCAATACCTACGCCATCGTCAACAAGCCGGGCGGCTTTCTCGCCGGCGGGCGCGGCGACGAGTTGGCGGTGCTCGCCAGTCTGCCGCGCGAGACGTACGGCTTCTGGGCCGAGCGCGGCGCCACCATCATCCAGACCGACGAGCCGAAAGCGGCGATCGACTGGCTGGCGGCGAACGGCTATCGCGTACCTTATTCTGATGAGATGCGGCCGGCGGAGCCGGCGAACACCGCAAGCATCAACTAGACCTGGAGCGGAGCGGGCAAGGGTGCCGCTTCGCCAGCTCGCCGTCAGGCGGCCATCGCCACGCCGTCCAGCTCCTTGACGGCATCCTTGGGCAGATCGAGTTCGGCTGCGGCAAGATTCTCCCTGAGATGCTCGACCGATGAGGTGCCGGGGATGAGCAGGATATTGGACGCGCGACGGAGCAGCCAGGCGAGCGCGACCTGCATCGGCGTGGCGCCCAGGCGCTGAGCGACGCCGGATAGGGTAGACGACTGCAGCGGGTTGAAGCCGCCGAGCGGAAAGAACGGCACATAGGCGATACCGTCGCGGGCGAGTTTGTCGATCGAGGCATCGTCGCCCCTGTGCGCCAGATTGTATTGGTTCTGCACGCAGACGATCCTGGCGATCCGTCGCGCCTCTTCGACCTGCGCTGACGTGACATTGCTTAGCCCGATGTGACGCACCAAACCCTGCCGCTGCAACTCGGCCAGCACAGTGAACGGCGCCTCGATCGACCCTTCGGCAGGGCCATGCGCGTCGAACATGATCCTGAGATTGACCACGTCCAGCACGTCGAGCCCGAGATTGCGCAGATTGTCGTGCACCGCCTGGGTCAGCTCTTCGGCCGAGAAGGCCGGCAGCCACGATCCATCCGCGCCGCGACGCGCACCTATCTTGGTGACGATCGTCAGATTGTCTGAATAGGGCGCAAGCGCTTCACAGATAAGCAGATTGGTGATGTGCGGGCCGTAAAAGTCGCTGGTGTCGATGTGGTTCACCCCGCGCGCAACGGCTTCGCGCAGCACGGCCAAGGCTGCGTCGTGATCTCTGGGCGGACCAAACACGCCGGGTCCCGCGAGCTGCATGGCGCCGTAGCCGAGCCGTTTCACGGTGCGGTCGCCGAGAGTGAATGTGCCGTAATTGTCGGTACTGGACATGATCTATCTCCGCTCAGGATGACGCTGAGATAGGCGCTGTCCGATCTCACGATAATTGGGTACATTCCGCACGGGCTGTACGGAATATCGAACAATGAAGATCGACCTCGGAGACCTGAACGCCTTCGTGGCCGTAGCGCGGGCCAGGGGTTTTCGCGATGGCGCCCGCGCGAGCGGCGGCAGTGCGTCGGGCTTGAGCGAGGCGGTGCGCCGCCTCGAGACGCAGCTCGGTGTCAGGCTGCTCAACAGGACGACCCGCAGCGTCGTCTTGACCGAAGCGGGCGCGAGCTTGCTGGCCCGGCTCGGCCCAGCCTTGACCGAGGTGGAATCGGCCCTCGACGTTGTGAATGGCTTCCGCGACAGGCCGGCAGGTACGTTGCGCCTTAATGTGCCGGTCAGCGCGGCGCGGCTGGTGCTGCCCAGCATCGTCCCGGGGTTTCTCGCTGCCTATCCCGGCATCCGGCTGGAGGTGATCGCCGAGGAGAGCTTTGTCGATGTGCTGGCGGCGGGGTGCGATGCCGGGATCCGTTACGACGAGCGGCTGGAACAGGACATGATCGCGGCGCCGATCGGACCGCGCCTTCAGCGCTTTGCCACCGCCGCTAGCCCTGCCTACCTTGACCGCCATGGCCGGCCGCAACACCCGCGCGACCTTCTCGGTCACGCCTGCCTGCGCGGCCGCTTCGCCAGTGGTGCGATGCCGCCGTGGGAATTCGAGCGTGCCGGCGAGGTGGTGCGGGTCGATCCGACGGGGCCGCTCCTCGTGACCCTGGGCGGAGCGGCCGATCTCGCCGTCGATGCAGCCATCGCCGGTACCGGCATTGTCAGCCTGTTCGAGGATTGGCTTCGCCCTCACTTTGAGCGCGGTGTGCTCGAACCCGTCCTCGAACCTTGGTGGCAGAGCTTCCCCGGGCCGTTCCTCTATTATCCCGGCCGGCGTCTCGTGCCGGCGCCGTTGCGGGCGTTTATCGACTTCATCAAAGTACCGGCCGATCGTTCCTAAATTTGGACCATGTTAGTAATCACCAAAAGAAAAGGCCGCCCGGAGGCGGCCTTTTTGAATGTCTGAAGCTGCGCAGTGCTTAGCGCTTCGAGAACTGGAACGAGCGGCGGGCCTTCGCCTTGCCGTACTTCTTGCGCTCGACGACGCGGCTGTCGCGGGTCAGGAAGCCGCCCTTTTTGAGCACGGCGCGCAGCGCGGGCTCGTAATAGGTCAGCGCCTTGGAGATGCCGTGACGCACGGCACCGGCCTGGCCGGAAAGGCCGCCGCCGATGACCGTGGCGACGATGTCGTACTGGCCGGCGCGGTTGGCGGCGATGATCGGCTGGTTGAGGATCATCTGCAGGACCGGGCGTGCGAAATATTCGGCGAACACCTTGTCGTTGACGACGATCTTACCGGAGCCGGGCTTCACCCAGACACGCGCGATGGCGTTCTTGCGCTTGCCGGTGGCATAGGCGCGGCCCGACTTGTCGAGCTTCTGGACATGGACGGGTGCCGCCGGCTGCGTGTTGGTGTTGCCGGTGGCAGTTCCGAGTTCTGCGAGCGAGGAAAGCTCAGCCATTTTACGAAACCTTCTTGTTCTTGGCGTTCAGCTTGGCCACGTCGAGCGTGACGGGCTGCTGGGCGACATGCGGATGTTCCGTGCCTGCATAGACGCGGAGATTCTTCATCTGGCGACGGCCGAGCGGGCCACGCGGGATCATGCGTTCGACGGCCTTCTCGACGACACGCTCGGGGAAACGGCCCTCGAGCAGCTGGCGCGCGGTGCGCTCCTTGATGCCGCCGGGGTGACCGGTGTGCCAGTAATAGACCTTGTCGGTGAATTTCTTGCCGGTGAACACCACCTTGTCGGCGTTGATGACGATGACGTTGTCGCCGTCGTCGACATGCGGGGTGAAGGTGGGCTTGTGCTTGCCGCGAAGATGATTGGCGATGACAGTGGCGAGACGGCCGACGACGAGACCCTCGGCGTCGATCAGCACCCACTTCTTCACCACATCCGCAGGCTTCTGCGAAAAGGTTGCCATGGATTGTTGCTTTCGGTTCGGATCTTCCCCATCGACGAACGACAAGGAAAAGCGCTTCTTGTTGCTTGGATTGACGCCGAGCGCTCGCCCGCCGCCAATAACAAAACGGCGGCCTTTGGCGGGCCGCTGTTCCGTGAGGGCTTATAGGCGAGGGGGAGATAGCACGTCAAGGCGAATTAAAAGACGCGTAGCTCAGAAAATGAAGCAAAAACAAAGGATTGAATAATAGGTACTATTTTACCACACTGATCTAGTGTTAATTGCGGTGCAGAATCTGGCCTTAGTGCTTTGCCTCGATTTCCTTGCGGGCCGCGCTGGAGAGGAACGCAGATCGCGTTATGCCGCGTTCGCGCGCTGCGATGTCGATCGCCCGCAAAACGCCGCGCTCGAAAGTCACGTTTGCCCTGACGACGGCGCTGTCATTGTCGATGAGCGGCACCGAGACCAGATAGGCTCCTTCGGCGAGCGCGTTGCGTATGTCGGGAAGCGCGACAATCGCTTCATGGTTGGACGGCTCTGGAACGGGCATATCCTCTGCCCACAATTGCAAGGCTTCAACGGCATTGGGCACGATGTCTTCCGCCGCGTCCGCAGCCGAAAAGCAGCCGGGAATGTCCGGAAAGCGGATGCCGAATGCGCTGTCGGGATCTTTGTCGACCAATGCGAAATAGTTCTTCATTTGCAATCTCCAGGACGCTTCAGCTCGTCCTTATCCAGCCTGGCCTGCTTGGCGATCGCGCGAGCGGTACCGGTTGGCAGATTCTTCTCGGGATGCGGAACGATCAACACAATCTCGCCCTTTCGGAATTTGTGATGCGAGCCGCGTACGGAAATCAGTTCGAAACCATCGTCTTTGAGACGCTTCACGATCTTGCGGCTGTCACGTTCCAGCAAAGGTCATTTATGCGCACATATATACACATCAACCGGAAATTCAATTGTCAAGATGGCGACCGCTTCGGCGGGATCGAATAGGTTCCCGTCGCGTGCGCTACCGTATGTCCCTGCGGTCCGGCGACGATCTCGATTTCGAACACCATCAGGCTCTTGCCCAGCTTCAGGATCCGGCAATGGCCGTCGATCGGTCCGGCCTCGGCTTTGCGGACGAAATTGATGTTGAGATTGGTGGTCACCGAAAGCGCATCCGGCCCGGCATGCGAAAGCACGCAGACATAGCCGCCAATGTCGGCCAGCGTGAACAGCGACGGGCCCGACACGGTTCCGCCGGGGCGCAAATGCCGCTCGTCGGCATTCAGGCGCACCGTGCAGCCGCCCGGAAACACGTCGATCGCCTCGTAGAAGGTGAACTGGTCGTTGAGCTGCGGATAGACGGTCTCCATCAGTGCATTGACTTGCGCGGCAGTCAGCATCGGCTTGAGATTGTTTTGGGCGGGCATAGGCGGTTTCCTATATACGGCGCCGTAGGGCCGGCGGTCTCAAGGCGAGGGCGCTTGGCTGAGGCCGCGCAGCCGAGAAAACACGTCTCAAGGCTGTTCTTCAATCGGCAGCGTGCTAGTTCTTTTGTTCCATGGCCCGCGAATCCGATGCCCGCTGGCCGATGAAGAGGTTGGAGACATGGCTGAAATCGTCGCCATCAAGCCGGCTGTTGCCGAAGGTCCTGTCGTCGCGAGGCTGGACAAGGGCGTGCTCCGCCTCACGCTCGCCAATCCGCCGGCCAATGCCCTGTCGCTGGCGGTGATGGCGGCGCTGGCGGCGGAGCTCGACCGCGCGAAATCAGACAGATCCGTCCGCGTCATCATCCTGGCAGCGGCCGGAAAGGTGTTCTGCGCCGGACACGACCTCAAGGAAATGACCGCGCGCCGCGCCGACGCCGATCGCGGCAAGGCATTCTTCGAGGAGACGTTTTCCGCCTGCGCGGCACTGATGCAGGCGATCGTGCGCCATCCCAGGCCGGTGATCGCCGAGGTCGATGGTCTGGCGACGGCGGCCGGGGCGCAACTGGTCGCGAGCTGCGATCTGGCGATCGCCTCGCATAAGGCGACCTTCTGCACGCCGGGCGTCAATATCGGGCTGTTCTGCTCGACGCCGATGGTGGCGCTGTCGCGCAACGTCTCGCGCAAGCAGGCGATGGAGATGCTTTTGACCGGCGAGACGATCGATGCGGCGACGGCTAAGGAATTCGGCCTGGTCAATCGCGTCGTGCCGGGCGAATATCTCAATCAGATTGTCACCAAATACGCGCAAACCATTGCTGCAAAATCGGCCTTGGTCGTGAAGACCGGCAAGGAGGCCTTCTACGCGCAGGCCGAGATGGGGCTGGCCGAGGCCTATGCCTACACTGGCCGCGTCATGGTCGACAACATGCTGGCGCGCGACGCGGAAGAGGGCATCGGCGCCTTCATCGGCAAGCGCAAGCCGGAATGGACGGACGACTAGATATGGAACCCCGCATCTCCATCATCACCATCGCCGTCGACGATCTCGAGCGCGCCACGCGCTTCTACGAGGCGATGGGCCTGACCCGCCATGCCGGGATCACCGACGGCGTCGCCTTCTTCCAGATGGGCGGCGTCATTCTCGGGCTGTTTCCGCGCGAAAGCGCCGAAGCGGATTCAGGCATCACCTTCGGCACGGCGCCGTCGGCGATCTACCTCGCCTACAACACCCGCTCCGACACGGAAGTCGATCACGTGCTTGCGATGGCCGAGAAGGCCGGCGGTCGTATCGTCAAGCCGGCCGGCCGCGCCTTCTGGGGCGGCTGGTACGGTTATTTCGCCGACACGGAAGGGCACGTCTGGGAAGTGGCGCACAATCCGGCTTTTCCGATCGCGGAAGACGGCAGCATCTCGCTGCCGGGCTGATACCGCTGCCAGATGGCATATCGCAAGCAGCTGACGCGACTTAAGGCTCCCTATCTCAAGCGCATCCTGATAGAGCCGGCGCGGGTCGAAGATTGGGAAAAATATCCCTGGAACCTGCCGATCTTCCGCAGTCACGATTTCGAGCTCGAATTCACCACGCCGATCACCATCATCGTGGGAGAGAACGGCACCGGGAAATCAACGCTGCTCGAGGCGATCGGCGCGCTGGCCGGATATGATGAGGCCGGTGGCGGTAAGGGCTACATGCCCATCGACCACTCCCGCGCCATCGACAAGAGCGGCGCGGCACTGGCGGAAACGCTGCGCGGCCATTGGCTGCCGAAGGTCACCGCCGGCTGGTTCTTCCGCGCCGAATCTTTTTACTCCGTGGCCCGCTATCTCGATCAGGCCGCCATCGACGCCCATGCGGCGCCGCCCGACTTCCTGTCCTGGTCGCATGGCGAGGGTTTCATCCGCTTCTTCGAGGAGCGCTGCCGCCGGCAAGGTATCTACATCCTCGACGAGCCGGAAAGCGCCTTGTCACCGACGCGCCAGATCGAGCTTCTCAAAATGCTGCGGCGGATGGATCTATCAGGCACGGCGCAAGTGATCATGGCGACGCATTCGCCGCTGCTGATGGCCTGTCCCGGCGCGCGGCTGTTCCGCATCAGCCGGTTCGGGCTCGACCAGACCGATTTCCATGATACCGATCATTTCCGCATGATGCGCAGTTTCTGCAACGACCCGGATGGTTTTCTCGCCGAAGCTCTGTATGAGGACGAGGCATGAACCACGACGCCTACGACAATGCCTATATTGCCGGCATCCTCAATTCGGTGAAAACCATCGCCATGGTCGGTGCGTCCGCCAACGATGTGCGGCCGAGCTACTTCGTGCTGAAATACCTGCTGGGCAAGGGGTTTTCGGTGTTCCCGATCAACCCCGGCCAGGCCGGCAAGGAAATCCTTGGCCGGATGACCTATGCCAGGCTCGCCGATGTTCCCGAGCCGATCGATATGGTCGACGTGTTTCGCGGCTCCGCGGCAGTGCCGGGCGTCGTCGACGAGGTCTTGCGGCTCGATCCGTTGCCGAAAGTCATCTGGATGCAGCTTGGCGTGCGCCACGACGAGGCGGCCGCGCGCGCCGAGGCCGCCGGCATCAAGGTCGTGATGAACCGCTGCCCCAAGATCGAATATGGCAAGCTGTCGGGCGAAATCGGCTGGACCGGCGTCAACTCAGGCGTGTTGTCGTCGAAGAAGCCGCTGATGCGGCCGGGATTCCAGAGTTTTGGCGTTCGCCAGAAGTAGACGGAAAGTCATTCCGCCAATCGGAACATTTTCTCGTGCCTCGATCACAGAACGTGCATCGAAGGGCATTTTCTCCTTTGCATTCGCGACCGGGCTTCGCCAAGAATGCCCGGCGTTTTTCAGACGGTTCAAAAGGGAGGTATTCGATGACCCGCACGCCCGGTTTCAACACGCTCGCCGTCCATGCGGGTGCCAAGCCCGATCCGGCGACCGGCGCGCGTGCCACGCCGATCTACCAGACGACCTCCTTTGTCTTCGATGATGCCGATCATGCCGCCTCGCTGTTCGGGCTAAAAGCCTTCGGCAACATCTATACCCGGATCATGAACCCGACGCAGGCGGTGCTGGAAGAGCGTATCGCGGCGCTCGAAGGCGGCACGGCGGGGCTGGCGGTGGCGTCGGGCCACGCCGCGCAGGTGCTCGTCTTCCACAATCTGATGCAGCCCGGCGACAATTTCGTCGCCGCGACAAGGCTTTACGGCGGCTCGATCAACCAGTTCGGCCACGCCTTCAAGAATTTCGGCTGGCAGGTGCGCTGGGCCGACACCAACGACATCTCGACCTTCGAAAGCCAGATCGACGAAAAGACCAAGGCGATCTTCATCGAGAGCCTGGCCAATCCGGGCGGTGTCTTCGTCGACATCGAGAAGATCGGCGACATCGCCCGTAAACACAGCCTGCCGCTGATCGTCGACAACACGCTGGCCTCGCCCTATCTGGTGCGCCCGATCGAGCATGGCGCCGACATTGTCGTGCATTCGCTGACCAAGTTCATCGGCGGCCACGGCAATTCGATCGGCGGCGCCATTGTCGACGGCGGCACCTTCGACTGGTCGAAATCCGGCAAATATCCGATGCTGTCGGAGCCGCGCCCCGAATATGGCGGCCTCGTCCTGCACGAAACCTTCGGCAATTTCGCTTTCGCCATTGCCGCGCGCGTGCTTGGCCTGCGCGACATGGGCCCGGCGATCTCGCCCTTCAACGCATTCCTGATCCTGACCGGGCTGGAAACCCTGCCGCTCAGGATGCAGCGCCATTGCGACAATGCGGTCACTGTCGCCGCCTGGCTGTCCAACCACCCGAAGATCGCTTGGGTGTCCTATCCCGGCCTGCCCAGCGACAGCAACAACGCGCTGCAGAAAAAATATTCGCCGCTTGGCGCCGGTGCGGTGTTCACCTTCGGCCTGAAGGGCGGCTATGCGGCGGGCATCAAATTCGTCGAGGCGCTCGAACTGTTCTCGCACCTTGCCAATGTCGGCGACACCAAGTCGCTGGTCATTCACCCGGCATCGACCACGCATCGGCAACTGTCCGACGAGCAGAAGGTCGCCGCCGGCGCTGGGCCGGATACGGTCAGGCTCTCGGTCGGCATCGAGGATGTCAACGACATCGTCGCCGATCTGGAACAAGCTCTCGCCAAGGTTTGATCCCCGCTGGAAGGAGTTTCCATGACTGCGCCGAAATTTCTCTCCGTCGATACTGAAAGCGTCGAGCCGGAACCTGGCGCGCCGGCGCCGGATCGCCTGATTTCAGGCGATCCAAAATTCCGCACCTGGAATGTCGAGGAGCAGGACGGCGGGCTCTATGCCGGCATCTGGGAGGCGACGCCGGGCAAATGGCGTATCGAGTATGACGAGTGGGAGTTCTGCCACATCCTGTCGGGCGTCTCGGTGATATCAGAGGACGCTGGCGAGGCGCGCACCGTCAGGGCCGGCGACAGTTTCGTGCTCAGGCCGGGGTTTAAGGGAAGCTGGGAAGTGCTTGAAACGACTCGCAAGGAGTATGTGATCAAGCTTTGATCACCGTCCGGTGTGCACGACGAGCGTTTCCAGCCCGTGGAAATGATAGGTATCGCGAAAGCGCGGCTGTTCGGCCAGATGGAGCTGGGGTAGGCGCTCGAATAAGGTTTTCAGCGACACCTGCAATTCGAGCCGGGCGAGCGGCGCGCCGATGCAGAAATGAATGCCGGCGCCGAACGAGACGTTCTTTTGGTCCGCACGATCCGGCCGGAAGGCGAAGGGTTCGGCAAACGCCGCCGGATCGTGGTTGGCCATGCCGAGCAGCAGGCCGATCGTCTCGCCCGGCCGCACGATGACACCGGGACCGACCTCGATCTCTTCATAGGCATAACGCGTAAACATGTGCAGCGGCGCGTCGAAGCGCAGGCATTCCTCGACGGTGGCGGCTGTCATTTGCGGCGAAGTGAAGAAGCGGCGCGGGTCGCCGCCTTGCGCGAGGATCGCGCGCACCGCATTGCCGGTCTGATGGACGGTTGCCTCGTGGCCGGCATTGAGCAGCAGGATAGCCGAGGACACCAGCTCGTCCTCCGAGAGTTTTTGGCCATCGTCCTGTGCCGCAATTAGCAGCGACAGGAGGTCATCGCCGGGGTTTTTGCGTCGCTCGGCAACATAGCCACGCAGGAAATCCGAAAAATCCCGCGCCGCGCGATTGGCCGTCTCTTCCGTTTCGCGTGTGCGGCCATGCATGTACATGGCGACCATCCGATGCGACCAGTCGAGCAGTTGCGACCCCATCTCGACCGGCACGCCGAGCATTTCGGCAATGATGGTGATCGGCAAAGGCGACGCGAAAGCCGGCAGCAGGTCGACCTGGTCCGGTTCGAAACGGTCGATCAGCTCGTTGGCGAGCGCCTCGACACGCGGCCTGAGGCGCTCGACCTGGCGCGAGACGAAGGCGCGGTTGACCAGCGTTCTGAGCCTGGTGTGAACGGGCGGTTCCAGCTCCAGCATCGAATTGGCCTCGACACCGTCGAAGGCGTTGAGATGCGTGCGATCCCGGCCGATGCCGCTTCTGTCCGGGATGCCGGCCGGGTTCTGGCGGCCGAAGCGGCGGTCGCGCAGCAGCCGGCTGACGTCGTCGAAGCCGCCGAAGCACCAGAAGCCGAACTCTTCCCAGAAGAAGGCGTTCGATGCGCCGTGCATAAAGGCATAGGCCTCATAGGGGTTCTGGAAGAAAGCCGGCTCGTGCGGATCGAGCCGCACATGGCGGGTGGCCGGATCGAAGGCCAGGTAAGTTGGTGGCACCAAATCGGTCATTCTGGATCATTAGCGCGGCTTGCCAGCTTGGCGCCAGACCGTATGTTGGCGCCCGGTGATCCTTCGAGTTGAGCCAGCCGGCGCGGCTGCGGAAAGACTGACTTGATGAATGTGATCGTGGTTGGCGCAGGCATTGCAGGGCTTTCGACGGCCTGGTCGCTGGTCAAGGCCGGGCACCGGGTCACGATCGTCGAGCAGGGGTCGATTCCCAATCCGCTTGCTGCCTCAGGCGACCATCACCGCATCATCCGCCGCGCCTATGGTGCAGCGGCGGGCTATGGCCGGCTGATCACCGAGGCCTATGAGGCCTGGGACGAGATGTGGGCCGATCTCGGCGAAAACCATCTCGACCGGCGCGGCTTCATCTGCATTTCGCGGGAGCCGGGAGACGAAGCCGAGGAATACCGCGAAGGCATGGAAGCCGGGAACTACCCGTTCGAACTGTTCGAGCCGGACGCCGCGGCTAGACGCTGGCGGTTCCTTGAGCCCGGCTCGTTCCGCTACGCGTTTTTTTCGCCGGACGGCGGTGCGCTGCATTGCCGCAGGATCGCCTCCGGTCTGGCCATATGGCTGCGGGCCAACGGCGCCAATGTCTACGAGAACAGCAAGGTGACGGAAGTCGACGCCGAGGCCGGCCGCATCGTGCTTGAAAGCGGCGAGACGATGCAGGCCGACCGCATCGTCGTCACATCAGGCGCCTGGGTGCTGAAACTGTTTCCGGAACTGGACGGCGAACTGAAGACCTGGCGCACCGCGCTTGCCTATGTCGAACCGCCGGCGGATCTGAAAGCGGCATGGCAGGCAGCCCCGGTCATCCTCAATGTCGGCGGCGCTGTCGACGGCTACGTGGTCCCGCCGTCCGGCGGCGCCGGCATGAAATTCGGCTCAGGGCTGCACAGGGTGCCGACCAGCGACGCCGACTGGAACCGCCAGCCGGTGGCGGGCGAGGGCGAGGCGATCCGCAACCTGTTTTCGCCGCCGATCGCTCGTGTCGAAGAATACAAGATCACCGAGGTCGTCACCTGCGCCTATACCTTCACCGCCGACGAAAAATTCCTGGCGCATGAGAAGGGCAAATGCATTGTTGTCTCGGCCTGCTCCGGCCACGGCTACAAGTTTGGCGCAGCTGTCGGCAGGCGTGTCGCGGCGACTGTCGGCAATGGGGACGTCGCCGGCTTGAAGGCGTGGCTGCGGGCCGAGGCGGTCTGACCTAGTACCGGCAGTGCCTCGACATATGCACGCGCCGCCAGCCGGATGAGCCTTCCCTGACCACCACGCGGCGCGTCACTGTCTGGTAGGAGGCGGGAACGTCGATGATCCGCCGTTGTTCCGGCTGCACCAAAACCTCTTCGGCCACGCTCTCCTACTCGGCGGGATGATGACGCGCCGTTGGCGCTCAGGCTGCACCACCACGGTCTCGGCCACGCGTTCATAGCGCGCCGTGTGCCTGATCTTGCACAGCACCTTGCGGCCATGGATGACGCGCCATTCCCAGGAATAGCCGCCGTCATTGATCTTCACCGTACGGTAGATGGTGCGGGTGATGGCAGGTATGATCTCGTAGCTGACACGCTGGGGTGCGATCTGCACCACCCGCTCGCGCGTCCCGTAGATCGCGGGAACATACTCCACCTGCTGGCCGGCCGGGCTGACGAGCGCGTTTTCGTAGACTGTTTCGAAGACGGCCGGCCTGTTGACCTGCTCGTAGCATTCGACGGCGCGTCCGCCGGCGGCCGTTTCGGATACCATGCCGAGAACAGCAAGGCTGGCGATGGCCGAGGAAGCAGTTTTCCTGATCATGGCACTCCCCCTGTTTGAACTCAAAACACAAGTTCAACGTTGAATTGTAGGGGAAGCCGTGTCGCCGGAAAGCGGTTTCGACACATTTCGTTAAGCGACGCGGTTAAGAAACTGCTACTCGGCAGCGCGGCTGAAAAAACGGGAGAAAGCTGCCGGCATCCGGGTCGGGCGAATCCTGTGCAGAAACCTTGATTCGACTTAACCGGATGGCTAGGAGAGGCGGCCTTGCGCTAGGGTGAGCCGGCATCCTATTTACAGGACAACGATCCAGAACCGATTCTGCCCGATGTGCTAATATCCCCCGGCGCCGGAATCCCACCTTTGAGAAGGGATAGTCCATGAAGAACCCCGTCGAAACCTACATGAACCTCGTTCCGATGGTGGTCGAACAGACCAATCGCGGCGAGCGGGCCTACGACATTTTCTCGCGGCTGCTGAAAGAGCGCATCATTTTCATCACCGGCCCGGTCGAGGACGGCATGGCGACGCTGGTCTGCGCGCAGCTCCTGTTCCTCGAAGCGGAGAATCCGAAGAAGGAAATCAACCTCTACATCAATTCGCCCGGCGGTGTCGTCACCTCGGGCATGGCGATCTACGACACCATGCAGTTCATCAAGCCGGCGGTGGCGACGCTGTGCATCGGCCAGGCCGCCTCGATGGGCTCGCTGCTTCTCACCGCAGGCGAGAAGGGCATGCGCTTCGCCACGCCGAACGCCCGCATCATGGTCCACCAGCCTTCCGGTGGCTTCCAGGGTCAGGCTTCCGACATCGAACGCCACGCCCAGGACATCATCAAGCTGAAGCGCCGTCTCAACGAGGTTTATGTCAAGCACACCGGCAAGAGCTACGACGAGATCGAGAAGACGCTCGACCGCGACCACTTCATGACCGCTGACGAGGCGAAGGATTTCGGTCTCATCGACAAGGTCATTTCGTCGCGCGAGCCGGCTGAGGTTGCCGCCGCATAAGCCCGGTGGCAGTTGGATGGCGGGAAAACACGCTTTTGATGCCGCTTGCGGCATTTCGGCCACAATTGGCTGTTCCCTCGACGGGAGCAATTGCCTACGTTAAGCCTATGTTGATTTTCGACGGCTTAGCTTTGTGCGGGGTTGGTGCGAATCATTGCGACGTTTTCTGATATGTGTTTCGTATGGAATGCGTTGCGGGAGCCGGAATACTGGCGGCGGCGATTTCCCGCGATAGATTGAGTTATGCGCCCTTTCAACCAGACCATCGGCGGGCGGCTATGAAAGGACATGAAAATGAGCAAGGTCGGCAACAGCGGCGGTGATTCCAAGAACACGCTTTATTGCTCGTTTTGCGGCAAAAGCCAGCACGAAGTCCGCAAGCTGATCGCCGGCCCGACGGTGTTCATCTGCGACGAATGCGTCGAGCTCTGCATGGACATCATCCGCGAGGAGAACAAGACCTCGATGGTGAAGTCACGCGAGGGCGTGCCGACCCCGCAGGAGATCCTCAAGGTTCTCGACGACTACGTCATCGGCCAGCCCTACGCCAAGCGCGTGCTGTCGGTGGCCGTCCACAACCATTACAAGCGCCTCGCGCATGCCGGCAAGAACAACGACGTCGAGCTGGCGAAGTCCAACATTTTGCTGATCGGCCCGACCGGTTGCGGCAAGACGCTGCTTGCGCAGACGCTGGCCCGCATCATCGATGTGCCGTTCACCATGGCCGATGCGACGACGCTGACCGAGGCCGGCTATGTCGGCGAGGATGTCGAGAACATCATCCTGAAGCTGTTGCAGTCGGCCGACTACAATGTCGAGCGCGCCCAGCGCGGCATCGTCTACATCGATGAAATCGACAAGATCTCGCGCAAGTCGGACAATCCTTCGATCACCCGCGACGTGTCGGGCGAAGGCGTCCAGCAGGCGCTGTTGAAGATCATGGAAGGCACGGTCGCCTCCGTCCCGCCGCAGGGTGGCAGGAAGCATCCGCAGCAGGAATTCCTGCAGGTCGACACCGCCAACATCCTGTTCATCTGCGGCGGCGCCTTCGCCGGCCTCGACAAGATCATTTCGGACCGCGGTCGCAAGACCTCGATCGGCTTCGGCGCCACCGTCGCTTCGCCCGAGGATCGCCGCACCGGCGATGTTTTCCGCCTGGTCGAGCCCGAGGATCTGCTGAAGTTCGGCCTCATTCCCGAGTTCGTCGGGCGTCTGCCGGTCCTGGCGACGCTGGAGGACCTCGACGAGCCGGCGCTGATCCAGATCCTGACCGAGCCGAAGAACGCGCTGGTCAAGCAGTATCAGCGGCTGTTCGAGATGGAGAATGTCGACCTGACCTTCCATGAGAATGCGCTGTCGGCGATCGCCAAGCGCGCCATCGAGCGCAAGACCGGCGCGCGCGGCCTGCGCTCGATCATGGAAGCGATCCTGCTCGACACGATGTTCGAGCTGCCGGCGCTGGAAGGCGTGCGCGAAGTGGTTATTTCGGAAGAGGTGGTGTCCGGCAACGCCAGGCCGCTCTACATCTATTCCGAGCAGAAGGAAAAGAAGGGCAACGTCAGCGCCTGACGTGAGCCCCTGCAGTGGAGATTCCTCAAACGGCGCCGCGAGGCGCCGTTTTGTTTTGCGGACGGGCCGACTTATGATGAACGGTTGTGACAGATTGGATGAACGGATTGTGACAGATTGGATGAACGGTTTCGTGTTGACCCTTGATCTTTGCCCCCCGTGCCTCCAACTAACTGAGGAAGGCCGGGGTGCCGAATTCTGTGCTGTAAAACTCCCGTCACAAACGGTGGTAGGCGGAACGATCCTCGGTCGTTAATATGAGATTCGCGGTTGGCCGATTGGCGGTCGCGACATGAAAGGTTGGACAATGGCCAAAATATCCAAGGCTCCCAGCGACGGCGTCTTTGCTGTCCTCCCACTGCGCGACATCGTGGTGTTCCCGCACATGATCGTTCCGCTCTTTGTCGGGCGTGAAAAGTCGATCAAGGCGCTGGAGGAGGTGATGGGTCAGGAAAAGCAGATCCTGCTCGCGACCCAGATGAATGCCGCCGATGACGATCCCGAGTCCGATGCGATCTTCGACATCGGCACGCTCGCCAATGTGTTGCAGTTGCTGAAGCTGCCGGACGGCACCGTGAAGGTGCTGGTCGAAGGCGCCTCGCGCGCGAAAATCGTCTCGTTCACCGACCGTCCCGACTTCCACGAGGCCCGCGCCGCGGCGCTGGTCGAACCGGATGAGGAAGAGGTCGAGGTCGAGGCGCTGGCCCGTTCCGTCGTCACCGACTTCGAGAACTACGTCAAGCTGAACAAGAAGATCTCGCCCGAAGTGGTGGGTGCCGCCAGCCAGATCGACGACTATTCCAAGCTCGCCGATACGGTTGCCTCGCATCTTGCCATCAAGATCCCCGAGAAGCAGGAGATGCTGGCCACGCTTTCGGTCAAGGAGCGGCTGGAAAAGGCGATGGGCTTCATGGAAGCCGAGATCTCCGTCCTGCAGGTCGAGAAGCGCATCCGTTCGCGCGTCAAGCGCCAGATGGAGAAGACGCAGCGCGAATACTACCTCAACGAGCAGATGAAGGCGATCCAGAAGGAGCTCGGCGAGGGCGAGGACGGCCGCGACGAGGCCGCCGAGATCGAGGCGCGCATCAAGAAGACCAAGCTCTCCAAGGAGGCCCGCGAAAAGGCGGAAGCCGAACTGAAGAAGCTGCGGACGATGTCGCCGATGTCGGCTGAATCGACCGTCGTGCGCAACTATCTCGACTGGATCCTGTCGATACCGTGGGGCAAGAACTCCAAGGTCAAGCAGGATCTGGCCTTCGCGCAGAACGTGCTCGACACCGACCATTTCGGCCTCGACAAGGTCAAGGACCGCATCGTCGAATATCTCGCCGTGCAGAGCCGCCAGAAGAAGCTGAAGGGGCCGATCCTGTGCCTCGTCGGACCTCCCGGCGTCGGCAAGACCTCGCTCGGCAAGTCGATCGCCAAGGCGACCGGCCGCGAGTTTATCCGCATGGCGCTGGGCGGCGTGCGCGACGAGGCCGAAATCCGCGGTCACCGGCGCACCTATATCGGCTCGATGCCCGGCAAGGTCATCCAGTCGATGAAGAAGGCGAAGAAGTCCAACCCGCTCTTCCTGCTCGACGAGATCGACAAGATGGGCCAGGATTTCCGCGGCGATCCGTCATCGGCTTTGCTCGAGGTGCTCGATCCCGAGCAGAACTCGACGTTCATGGACCACTACCTCGAAGTCGAATACGACCTGTCGAGCGTGATGTTCGTGACGACGGCGAACACGCTGAACATCCCTGCGCCCTTGATGGACCGCATGGAGATCATCCGTATCGCCGGCTACACCGAGGACGAGAAGATCGAGATCGCCAAGCGCCACCTGATGCCCAAGGTGATCCGCGATCATGCGCTGCAGCCGAAGGAGTTCTCCGTCGGCGAGGACGCAATCCGCGGCATCATCCAGACCTACACCCGTGAAGCGGGCGTCAGGAGCCTGGAGCGCGAGCTGATGAAGCTCGGCCGCAAGGCGGTGACCGAGATCCTGAAGACGAAGAAGAAGACGGTCGACATCACGGCGGACAATCTCGCCGATTACCTCGGTGTTCCGCGCTTCCGCTTCGGTCAGGTCGAGGCCGACGATCAGGTCGGCGTGGTCACCGGGCTCGCCTGGACGGAAGTCGGCGGCGAGCTGCTGACGATCGAAGGCGTCATGATGCCCGGCAAGGGCCGCATGACGGTGACCGGCAATCTGCGCGATGTGATGAAGGAATCGATCTCGGCGGCGGCCTCCTACGTCCGCTCACGGGCTATCGATTTCGGCGTCGAGCCGCCGCTGTTCGACAAGCGCGACATCCACGTTCACGTGCCCGAGGGCGCAACGCCCAAGGATGGACCGTCGGCGGGTGTGGCGATGGCGACGGCGATCGTCTCGGTGCTGACCGGCATTCCGGTCAGGGCCGATGTGGCGATGACCGGCGAAATCACGCTGCGCGGCAGGGTGCTGCCGATCGGCGGGCTCAAGGAGAAGCTGCTTGCAGCGCTGCGCGGCGGCATCAAGAAGGTGCTGATCCCGGAAGACAATGCCAAGGATCTGGCGGAGATTCCGGACAACGTTAAGAACGGTATGGAGATCGTTCCGGTCGGGCGGGTCGGTGAAGTCTTGCGCCATGCGCTGGTGCGTATGCCGGAGCCGATCGACTGGGTTGAACCGGTCAATGCGCCGGCTGCGGTGGATGCCGGAGACGACGCCGGCAAGTCGCTGGCTCATTAGCACCTTCTAAAGTTGCAATGCACAAGAGAGAGCCGGGCCGAGCGCCCGGCTTTTTCATGTGAAAAACCCCGGAATTCCGCGGTTTTTTCGACTCTATTGACGCTTTTCGACTTGGTTGCGGAAGCGCTTCTTTCTAAAGTCCGTTTCCTGCCGGATGAGTCTACGTTCCGGTTTCTCATGGAAGGGAATTTTTATGAACAAGAACGAACTGGTGTCCGCTGTCGCCGATGCCGCGAGTATTTCGAAGGGTGACGCGCAGTCGGCGGTTGATGCGGTGTTCTCCGTCATCACCGGCGAACTGAAGAAGGGCGGCGATGTCCGGCTTGTCGGCTTCGGAAATTTCACCGTGTCAAAACGCGCTGCCTCGACCGGCCGCAATCCGCAGACCGGCGCGGAAGTGCAGATTCCGGCGCGCACCGTGCCGAAGTTTTCGGCCGGCAAGGGCCTCAAGGACGCAGTCAACTAAGCGCCTTCTTACCCTTTTCAGAGACCAGAAAAGCCGGGCATGCCCCGGCTTTTCTTTTGCACCCACTTTTGTGGGCTCATATTGTCGAGATGACAGCGGACGGCTTTATGCCGTCGGTGCATCGGCGCGCATCAGCCCTTCCTTTTTGAGATCGGCCCAGAGTGCTGATGGCAGCTTCGCGTCGAGCAGCGACCGGTTGCTTTCGACCTCGCTCGGCCGCTGTCCGCCGGGGATCACCGACACGACCGAAGGGTGCAGCAGCGGAAATTGCAGTGCTGCCTCGATCAGGCGCACGCCATGGCGTTTACAGACGGCCTCGATGCGCGTGACGCGGTCGATGATGTCCTGCGGCGCCTCGGAATAATTGTAGTGGGCGCCGGGCTTCGGTCCGGTTGCCAGGATGCCGGAATTATACGGCCCGCCGAGAACGATGCCTATACCGCGCTTCTGGCATAGCGGCAGGAAGGACTGCAGCGCCTCCTGCTCCAGCAGCGTATAGCGCCCGGCTAGCAGGAAAAGGTCGAAGTCGCCACGCTCGGCAAGTGTCTGGGCAACCTGCCATTCGTTGATGCCGCCGCCGAACGCCTTGATGACGCCCTGGTCACGCAAGGCGAGCAGCCCGTAATAGCCCGAGCGCATGAACTCCTCGATGCGTTGGTCCGAGGCCTCCTTGCTGCCATGCGTGAAGACGTCGACGTCATGCACGAAAAGGATGTCGATGCGGTCGACGCCGAGGCGCTCGAGCGAGGCTTCGAAGGAGCGCATGACGCCGTCATAGCTGTAGTCGTAGACCTCGCGGCGCGACGGCGTGTCGAAGAACTTGCCGATGCCGGTGCGTTGGTCCGGCGGGCAGGCCCGCATGATGCGGCCGACCTTGCTCGACAGCACGTAGTCGTCGCGCTTTTTCGAGCGCAGGAACGGATTGAGCCGCGTTTCCGACAGGCCAAGCCCGTAGAGCGGCGCGGTGTCGTAGTAGCGGCAGCCGACCCGCCAGGCGGTCTCCAGAGTGGCGTTGGCATCTTCATCGGAGACGGCGCGATAGAGGTTTCCGAGCGGCGCCGTGCCGAAGCCGAGTTCCGTGAAACTGATGCCGCCATTGCCGATGCGGTCGAAATGCCGTGTCTTCATGTCCTGCCGTTTTCCTCACCTTTGCAATTGCCATGACACTATCACGCCTGGGGCGCTGCAAAAGCACTCCGAGCCGTTGGACACGAACTTTCACGGTGATAGCATGAGCAAAAACAAGCTGTTCGGGGAAAAAATGGCCCAAACATTCAGGCAAGTTTCGGGTTCCGGGAAATTGGTCGAACCATCGTGACCAATGCCGGCACAGATCTGGTCCGAATTGCGCTCGACGAGCTTGGCACTGTGCTGGCTCGGATCGGCGAAAGCCGTATCGACGCCGCCCGCCACACCAACATGGAGTAGGCGTCATGCGCTACGAGCTGATGCTGCCGCACCAGATCCGCAAGGCGATCGCCGAGAACTGGCCGGTCGTGCTCCCGCTCGGCGTGCTCGAATACCATGGTGAGCACATGGCCGTCGGCATGGATACGCTTGCGGTGGTCAAGATGCTGGAGCTGTTCGAAAAGGAAGCCGACATTGTCATCCTGCCAGCCTTCTACTATGGCGCGGCGAGCTACGCGGTGGCGCCGCCGGAGGGCAATGGGTCGGTTCAGGTCGGCGGCAGGGCGCTGGCGCCGTTCGCGGAGGAACTGTTCTACAGCCTATTGCGCATCGGTTTTCGCAACATCCACGCCATCATCCACCACCAGACCGAGAACTTTGTTGCCGGCATGCCGACCGATCTCGCTTTCAAGACCGCTGGCCGCCTGGCGATCTTCCGTTTCCTGGAGAAGGAACGCGGCGAGGGCTGGTGGGGCTCGGAGACGATGGCCGGCTACTATGCCGAGCACGCCGAGGGCGCCAATTTCTTCAACTGGATACAGGTGCATCCGCTGATGCCGGCTGCGATGTATGGCCAATATCCGTTCGACCATGCCGGCATCGGCGAGACGTCGCTGATGCTGGCGCTATGCCCGGAAGCGGTGGACGCCGGCCATTTTACCGACAATACGGGATGGTACACGGCGACCGCCCCCGACGCCTCGGCGGAACTGGGGCAAAAGGGCGTCGCGATGATCCTCGATCATTTGAGGGCGATACTTTTAGCCTAGAGCGGTTTCTCCCTTCTCCCCTTGTGGGAGAAGGTGGCCGAGCCCACGGGTCTTGCCTCCGGCAAGCCCGAGGACAGGCTCCGCTCGGTCGGATGAGGGTGTTCCAGGGAACGCGACGCCTCATTTCTTCCAGCACCCCTCAACCGTCTCGGCGCTACGCGCCAATCCACCTTCTCCCACAAGGGGAGAAGGGAAGGCAGGGCGGTCTACTTCACCGCGCCCGCGGTCATGCCCATGATCAGATAGCGCTCCAGCGCGATGCCGATGACGGCGAGCGGCGTGATCGCGGCGGTGGCGAGTGCGGCCATCGACCACCAGTTGATGCCCTGCGAGCCGGTCTGGCTCGCCACCATCACGGGAATGGTCTTGGCATCGGTCGAGGTCAGCAGTGCGGCGAAGAAATACTCGTTCCAGCACAGCACCATCGCCAGGATGAAGGCGGCGACCATGCCCGGCAGCGCGATCGGCATGACGATGCGGAAGAAGGCGCCCCAGATCGACAGGCCGTCGACCAGGGCTGCTTCCTCCAGTTCGACCGGGATCGAATTGAACTGGTCGCGCATGATCCAGATGACGATCGGCAGCACCATCAGCGTGTAGAGCAGGATCAGCCCGATGCGCGTGTCGAGCATGCCGACTTCCCGGTACAGCACCAAAAAGGGCAGGGCGAGCACGACCGGCGGCAGGATCAGCTGCGACAGGAAGAAGAAGGAGATGTCCTCATTCTTGAACCAGGCGAAGTGATAGCGGTAGCGGGTGAGGCCATAGGCCGCGAGACTGCCGATGACGATGGCGAGGCTCGACGCGCCGACCGAGGTGATGACCGAATTCGAGAAGCGCTTGATGAATTCATCGCGCACCGTCGAGGTCCGGAAGATCGAGTCCGGCGACAGGCCGAGCGAGCGCCAGCCCTTCCAGTCCGGCCGGAAGTCGACGAACGGGATGAGATGGCCCTGGGTGACGTCGACCGCGGTTTTGAACGAGGTGGTTATCGTCCAGTAGATCGGGAACAGGCAAATGAAGGCCCAGAACACCAGCGCGCCATAGATGAAGACGCGGTTGGCGAAAAAGCTCGCCGGCGAGCGGATTTCGGAAGCGGCATAGTCGGTGGTCTGAACGCTCATGTCGCCGCCCCTATCAATTGACGTTGCGCACGAAGCGGTTGGCGAATTTCAACAGCCACGTCACGAATACGATGATGATGATGAGGTAGGCCATCGCCAGCATGGTGCCGTAGCCGACATTCGAGCGGTCGCGATACTCGCGATAGATGAAGCTCGACACGGAATCGGTCGCGCCGCCCGGGCCGCCCGAGGTGACGGTGATGATGATGTCGGCAAGCTTCAGTTTGAAGATGATGCGCAGGATGATCGCCGTCACCGACACCGGCAGCATCAGCGGGAAGGTGACCTGCCAGAAGGTCTGCCAGGCATTGGCGCCGTCTACCCTGGCCGCCTCAAGCACTTCGCGCGACATCGCCTGAAGGCCGGCGAGCAGCATGATCATCATGAACGGGATGAACGTCCAGGCATCCAGCACCATGATCGAGATGCGGGCGGTGATCGGGTTTGAAAAGAAGGCGGGATTTTCCCAGCCGAGCTGGCGCGCCAGGGTTGCGGCCGGCCCGAACCGGTATTCCATCAGCGACTTGCCGATCATCCACGACACCGCGACCGGCGACAGCATCAACGGCATGAGGAAGACGACACGGAAGAATTTGCGCGCCCTGATCTGTGCGTTGAGCAGCAAGGCAAGGCCGAAGGCGATGACATATTCGACCAGCACCGCAAGCACGTAGAGTACCATGTTGAACAGCGCGTTGCGGTAGTAGGGGTCGGCCAGCATCTGCCAGAAATTGTCGAGCCCGTTGAACTTCCGGCCGGAGAAAGAACTGAGGTTCCAGTCGGTCAGCGCGATGTAGAGGCCGAACAGCGTCGGGAAGATCACCATCGCGACGGTGAACAGCAGCGCCGGCAGCAGGAACAGCGCGCGCTGGCCGTCTTCGCCGCGTGTCAGCACCTGGCCGATGCCGAGTGCTGTACCCCACAGCACATAGGCATAAACGACCGGCCGCCAGGTCTCGAATCCGACTGCATTGACGTCGGTCTTGTACAGGATCTGAACTGCGATCACCGCCAGAAGGCCGAGCGTCGCAGCAGCCATCAACGCCCGGCCGAGCCGCTTGCGGCCCGGCGATATCAGATCGGATGGAGCGGCGTCTGCCGGCCACGCATTGGTGGGCAAAGTCTGGTCAGCCACGCGTCTCGTCCGTTCACTGAAGGCTTTTATGACCGGCTGGCCGGTCAAGCTGCGGTGGGGGGGGGGGGGGGGGCCCCCCCCCCCGGGGGGGGAAAAAAAAAAAAAAAAAAAACCACGCAAGGATTGGGGGTAGTTGGTTTTTTTGTGCGGGGAGGGG